>CAYVAN010000228.1:1282-6783 GCA_964449225.1 uncultured Rhodopirellula sp. | reverse complement strand
CCTTGGAACAACATGTGTGTCATCAAGGCGATGGTTCCGTCGTACATTGGCGTCAAGGGTTCGCCGGCTGATTCATCCCAGAATCGTTGAACACCATTCATGAATAGGTATTCGTCGTTACCGATCCAGCCGCCGGATCCACCAAACGCCCACGAGTATCCGTAGATGGCCCAGATGACTGTCATCAATCCCATCAGAAAAATGCACTGCATCATCACCGATAGCACATTCTTTCGCCGAACCAAGCCGCCGTAGAACATTGCCAAACCGGGCGCGGTCATGAACAAGACAAGGGCACACGAGGTCAGCATCCAGGCATTGTGAGCAGCTGCGGGGCCGTCGCTAAATTCGGCGTCGGTTATGCCAGCGGGTTCAGTTGACTCGGTTTCTTCCGATTCAACTTCGCTCATGTTACCGTCCGCAGCGGCCAACATTTCTTGGACCTCGGCTGTTTCCGCCTGTTCGGTCGCCGATTCGTCTTGGGCATGGGCTAATGACGTGGTAAACGCCAAAGCCAGTAGGCAAAATCCGATTGTAATTTTCCGTGTGATTGCTGAGCTCAGCGAAACGTTTGGAACGAGAAACTCCGTCATTCTAGACACCTTCAGAAAAGAGGAACCAACCTCGCCTTGCCCGGTACCCCATCACGGACAGACGATAGCGACGCGCTGATGCACGCATTAAAAAAATACCGAGCGGTATTGTGCGTGCTATCACGCACGCGACGACAATTTAGCCAAAACATATACTTTTGACTGGCATATCGCCACTACCTCACGCCCTGCAAAGCGGCTTCTGGGCCAAGATTCTTCCCGAATCGAGGCTTCGTCAGTCGAACCGTCGATAAGCTATTCCGGCTGTAACGTTTTCCCGACAAGCACTCATTGAATCGCGTCACGGGGCGCTGCGTGTCACTCAGTGGCTAAGGTTTGTACCCCGTACCGATCGCAATGGCCCAGGGCACCGCGACCATCGCAAACGCACCGACCGACGCGAGCGTCTGGATATTCGAATTGGATAGCAAGCGATCTGGGACACGGCAGGCGATCCAGCCGATAACAACACCCGAAAAGAAACCGGTCACGTGTGCGACGACATCCGTTCGCTCTCCGCCCACGCCAACGAGCGCCAGCAGCAGCACGCCGCCGATCAGTGGACGCCATCGTCGAAATACGTTTTCCGTCGAAGTCGTTCGTGGTCGAAGAGCGTGCGATACCAATACACCCAAAGCCGCAAAAACGGCGGTCGATGCACCGATCGACGAATGGTCCGCATCCCGAACCAGTGCGTTGATCGCGTTGCCGATTCCCCCGGCGAACACAATCGACAACCAAGCCACGCCGCCACCTAGAATGCGACCAGCGAAGAGGCCAAAGAGTCCTCCGAATGCCAAGTTAGACAATAAGTGTTGAAGATCCACGTGCAGGGTCAACGCAGTAAAAATTCGCCACCATTGACCCGACCTGACTTCACCGGTCTGCATTCGACCTAGCTGTCGCCACGGCAATTCATAAGCTGAAAAATGATCACAGAACATGGTCATGCAAATAGCTACGGCGTAGATGCCAACGCCACCGATCGCGCCGTTGAAAATGGGAACACGGACTGCTTCGGGAATCTTCTGGTCAGCGTTGTCTTGCTGATGCAGCTTTAATTCATCCAATGCAACCGCACCATCGCTCGGTGCGACCACGATCACCCACCAACCGTCTGCCTGCATCAGATTGCTGGAAATTCCAGCGGAGGCCAGAACCAACTGCGGTTCACCGCAAGATTGACGATTGCGGGTTTTGAAAACAATTTCAGTTCGATTGGCAGCTTCATCCATGAATGTTCTTGCTAAGCCTTATCTGCTCGCAAGACCGATACAAACGCTTTTTGCGGGATTGTGACGCTGCCAAACTGTTTCATCTTTGCTTTCCCCTTCTTTTGCTTCTCCAGCAACTTCTTCTTTCGCGTCACGTCACCGCCATACAGTTTCGCCGTCACGTCTTTTCGGAACGGTGCGATCGTTGCTCGGGCAATGATCGTACCGCCGATCGCTCCTTGGATCGGGATTTTAAACTGGTGCCTTGGGATGGCTTCGGCAAGTTGTTCGCAGTAATGCAGCGCACGGGCACGAGACTTTTCGCGGTGAACCAAGTAGGCCAACGCGTCGATTGGTTCTTTGTTGACCAAGATATCGACTTTGACGACATCGGTGTTCCGGTATTCGATGGCCACGTAGTCAAACGACCCGTAACCTCGCGTGATCATCTTTAGCTTTCCGTAAAAATCGAACAGCACTTCGCCCAGCGGCATCTCGCTGGTGACTTCGACGCGGCCCGCTGATAGATAGTTCATCGTTTGGCTGTCGCTGCGATGTTCGCGGCATAATTCCATGACTGGACCGACGTATTCCTCGGGCGTCAGGATGGATGCCTTGATAAACGGCTCTGTTGCCGAATCGATGAAGGTCGGGTCAGGCCAGTTGCTGGGGTTGTCGACTTCAAGCGTGCTGCCGTCTTTGAGCGTCAAGTTATATTTGACCGACGGTGCTGAAATGACCAAACCGAGATCGAATTCACGTTGCAAACGTTCTTGAATCACATCGAGGTGAAGTAAGCCGAGGAAACCGCAACGGAATCCGAAACCCAGGGCCGCCGAACTGTCCTTTTCATAAGTCAGAGCCGCGTCATTGATCGCCAGTTTCTCAAGAGCTTTGGTCAGATCCTGGTACTCATCGGTGCTCATCGGATAGACCGACGAAAACACGACTTGCTTCGCCGGTTGATATCCAGGAATTGGATCTTCGGCTTGCTTGTCCAAGTGCGTGATGGTGTCGCCAATTTCGATATCCTGAACGCTCTTTACACCCGCGACGATGTAGCCGACTTCCCCCGCCGAAAGCTTTTCTTTGGGAACTAGCTTGAACTGGTTGTACCCCAATTCGTCAACCTTGTAATCGCGACCGGAGTGCATGAAATGAATCGTTTCGCGAGGCTTCAACGTTCCCTCGATCACACGCACCTGCAAAATGACGCCACGGAATTTGTCAAAGTGGGCGTCAAAAACAAGAGCCTTCAGCGGAGCGGAGGCGTCACCCTCTGGCGGCGGTAAGTGTTTGACGATGCCGGTAAGCACGTCTTCGATTCCTTCCCCAGTCTTTGCGGATACGGGGATCGCTTGAAAGGGATCCAGGCCAAGGTCAGCATCGATCGCTTCGCGGGCTCGATCAATGTCAGCAGCCGGCAAGTCGATTTTGTTGATGACAGGCAGCAATTCAAGATCGTATTCGAGCGCCAGATACAGATTTGCGACCGTCTGTGCCTCCACACCCTGGGAAGCGTCCACGACAATCAACGCACCTTCGCAGGCCATTAACGAACGACGTACTTCGTGTGAAAAATCAACGTGACCGGGGGTATCGATTAAGTTCAGCTGGTAATCGACGCCGTCATCGCCGGTGTAGGCCAACGTGACCGTATTGCTCTTGATCGTGATACCACGCTCGCGCTCGATGTCCATTGAATCAAGCATTTGGTCGTGGAATTCTCGTTGCGTGACGCCGCCACATGACTGAATGAGCCGATCAGCCAGGGTTGATTTCCCGTGGTCGATGTGGGCAATGATGCAGAAGTTGCGGATTTGTTTCATCATTCGTTGTCAGACAAGAAGATTGAGGGCGGGAACCAAGGCGGATTGGTCAGGTCAACGTATCGTACTGAATCGTCTAGAATGCCGACACCTGTATGATCCACGGAAGTCCGCCATTGTAGGTCAATTGTCCGCAATTACCCCAAGACATACGGGCAAGTCAGTTTTTCAAGCTGGGCAATGTCGCTCGGCTCTCCGAGCCGAAAGCGCTTTCGGATTGTCGATCGGTTCTCCGAGCCGAAAGCGCTGTCAGATTGCCGCCCGCCCCGCCGCGCGAAATGCGCTTGCGGCTCGTTGAGCGGCGCGACAATGGCGACAATCGCGAATACTCCAAAGTGAAAAACTGATTTGCCCTGGATCCGCATCGTTTGCACAAAAGACAATGACGGACAGTTGTCCTGCACTTATCAAATGGAATGCATCGCTACATGAGTCAAGAACCAGATCCTGCGATCCGTGATCAACGATGGGCGGTTGGCTATGCTGCCGCTTGGTTCTTTTTCATTTTGCTGAGCTACTTTGTTATCCGACCGGTCCGTGAAACCATGGGCAGCGTTGTTGGTTCGGGCAGCCTGCGAACGCTGATGTGGGTCACGCTGGTGATGATGTTCTTGGCGGTTCCAGCCTACGCGATGCTGGTCGCCAGATTGCCCCGGCGATGGCTGGTTCGGGTCGTGTTCCATTTCTTCACTGCATGCTTAATTGCGTTCTATTTTCTGATGCAGTGGGAATCGCAGAATGTTCAATGGTGGACGTCACGGATCTTTTTTGTCTGGGTGAACATCTTTTCGTTGTTTGCGACCAGTGTTTTTTGGAGCGTCATGGCGGACTCGTTTGACAGTTCTCAGGCAAAACGTTTGTTTGGGATCGTCGCCGCCGGTGGAACCTCCGGTGCCATTGTTGGTTCGCTATTGACATCGCAGATTGCGGCAATCGTTCCCACAGCTACATTGTTGTGGATTCCCGTTGTGATGATCCAGGCTGGGCTGTGGTGTTCGTGGCGTTTGGAGAATCAAACTCGTTCGTGGAATTCCGACGCAAATGTTTTGAGTCCCAATCAAGACAAGCCAGCAAACGTTGTGGTTGGAAGCGAGGCCAAACCGGACCAAGGAATCTTTGCGGGCGTCGCAGCGGTTGGTCGGTCGCGTTATCTGCTATTGATTTGTCTGTTCCTGTTTTTTGCGCAGGCCCTGGGCACGCAACTGTACTTTCAGCAAGCCGAGATCGTTGCCGAGGTTTTCGAGTCAACTTCGCAACGTGTTGCGTTCTTTTCGTATCTGGATCTGGGAACTCAATTGTTGACAATCGTGATTCAAAGCCTTGCGACCGGATGGCTGCTGCGGCGATGGGGGATCGCGGTTGCTTTGGTTTTATTGCCCGTTGTCTATTTTGTTGTATTGGGATCGCTGGCCATCAGTCCCACCTTGGCGGTCTTGGTGGTGTCGATGATTCTGACACGCGGGGTCGGCTACGGCATGACGGTTCCGTCTCGCGAAGTTTTGTTTACCGTTGTTAGCCGGGAAGACAAATACAAGTCAAAGAGTTTTATCGACACCGTGGTTTTGCGAGGTGCCGACGCGATGTCAGGGGTGATCTTTGCTGAACTTCGCCGTTTCGCTTCAACCACGACGACAAGCTTGTTGATGCTGCCGGTTGTGATCGTCTGGGGCATCACCGCATGGCGATTGGGCAAGCGGCAGCAAGCGCTTGCGAATTTTGGCGGCCCGATCGCTAACCAAAAGGTCGCGCCCGAACGTCGCTGATCCCGCAATCGAAACGGTGAGATGCCATCAAAGCGGTGAGGTGCCATCAAAGAGGTGAGGTGACAGTACGCTGGCTAAGCATCAGTCGAGATAGAACTGAAC
>CAYVAN010000228.1:0-1272 GCA_964449225.1 uncultured Rhodopirellula sp. | reverse complement strand
ACCGTGGTCGATTTAGCTACTGCACCGACATGGTCAGATTGCCGACACCAAGACCGGCGTCGAGCGAACGGTGCAGTTCGCCAATTCGCATTTCTAAAGCGATGTTTTGCTTGTGCAGGCGAGCCATTTCCTTCTTCATCGTGGCCAAGTTCGCCTTCATTTGATCCGTGTATTTTCGGATCGCTTCGGTTTCGACCTTGAACTGGTTCAGATCCTGTTCCAGTTTGACCTTAATTTCGGTATTGGCGACCAGCATCCCGTTGCTCTTGTCAATCGCCTCTTCCAGCTGGCCTTTTTGTTCGTTCAATTCGTCGGTTCGATTTGCCAGTTCAGACAATCGCAGCCGGATATGACGCAGGATGAAACGGTAATCGTTTAGCGGACGCAGGTAATACCGGTCCAGCAGCTTCACAATGCCTTCGTCGATCCATTGATCCGAACCGATTTCTTGAATCAGGATCGTGTCGCCCTTTCGGAACGATGCAGGTTTCTTGTCAGCGCGTTGCAACCGAGCGTCCACGGCGCGACCGCTGCCGTCAAAGAATCCACCATCAAGAGCACCACGTTGGTCGGTGCTGTCGACGTCTTCGGTGTGGTTCTTCAGGAACTCTACTTTGATCCATCGCGAAATCGGTGGATCATCGGGCGTTGCTCGGCGTCCGTCATCCAGATAGCTCTGTAACGTTTCGGCAGCAACTCGATTGCCCAGCACGCGTTTGATTAAGTCTTCGTCGACTCGGCCCAACCAGTTTTCATCACTTGGTGTGCTTCCTTCGGCGATGAATGGGCTGTGTCCATCGAGCGGCAATAATTCGTAGACCGACCATTGCCGAGCCTTTCCACTGTCGATGGCTTGCGTCTGTGCGTTTTCCAACGGCGTGGTTGGCATCAACGTGATCTGGTTGGGTGTGCTGGCCGATACTCGGAATTCACCCAAGTAAAATGTCGGCACGGCAATCTGAGTTTGCGGGGCCATGGCTTCGGCGAATCCGTAAACCACCAATCCTTCGGGAATCAGCGGCAACGTCGGCAGCGGTTCCTCGCCTTCGATGGGTTCGACCGGAATGGCTGCTTCATCGGTGACGACGTTCAGGACCACCGATCCGTTACTGACATTCGACATTCGAAGCCCACGCCAACTGCGCCCCGCTTCGATACCCAATTTTGCCAACTGCCGTGACAGTTCGGTGAGGCCTTTGCCGGAGGTCGCGTCGCCATACTTCAGAACGCGTTTCTCGTTTTTGACCTGAGACGCCTTCAGTTCCAGTTCTT
>CAYVAN010000227.1:0-6823 GCA_964449225.1 uncultured Rhodopirellula sp. | reverse complement strand
CGTGGGACAGTTCGTGAATCATGAGTTCTTCAATCCATCCATGCTGGAAAAAAGCTCTGAGGCCATCGGTATTCTGGGTGCGAACGATAACACCCCCACTTTGGTTGGCGTTTATCCCGCCCAATTCATCTATAAAGTAGATCGCGTCAAGCTCTCTAAACATGAAAGCAGGCATTTGCCCGAGAACCTTGCCAAAGGTATTCATCCAAAAGTACGCCTCCTGGGATGTGTATTCTCCGTTATTTCGAATGGGAGCTTTGATCGTCGTATGCCCAAGATCAATTTGAAACATCCAAACTTCTTGTTGTTGAAACCCGCCATTCTGGTTGATGTGCCAGTACGTCGTAAATTCATCAAAATAGGCTCTTACAAATGTACTGCTGTCGTTCGAGTTGACAAAATTTCGGAGGGTGGCATCCCAGTGTGTGAGATCTGGTACGGGCGGATTGTAAAGATCCGGTACTTGAGCTTGAAGGTTCTTCGATGTCAGCAACGACACCACAATCACCGCAATCCCGATCATCTTCGACAAAAAATCTACGTTGGCCCCCAAGAAATCTTTTCGCATCGTACATCCTCTTGAGCAAAGTACGGCCACTCGCTTCACAAGCAAGTTGGCCTTGGAAAAGTTGAGCTGGCAAGATTGGTAGGGCTTTTCAAAATAGGATAAACACCGATTAACGGTGCCTGGCAAACCCTTCTCTTCGCTCCAGGGGTAGCAAGTATAACACCACCCCCTAAACGGCGTTCTACCAGTGGATTCGGCTTACTCCAAGAAAATTCTGGAAGGTTCCCAACATTTTTATAAAAGTATTATTAATATAAATTTCGCCAAGCAAAAACACATGCCCGTAAACACTGTCCGCGCACAATCCAGCGAATTTGTCTTCAACCAATCATTCATGGGTCATGGAATTCTGCTGGCCAATTTTGCCTCTAGAGAGCTTTGTTTTTGATCTGGTTGAATTAGCCGTTGAACGCTTGTTCTTGCTTCGTAAGTGAACCGAATGCTAGCGCAGGCTGGCTGATACCCCAGCTTGGAAAACTGAGTTGCTTTACGGTTTAGCCAAAACCAGAACGAACCATCAACAGACTCGCCCGATATAAGCGAACCGAATTATGATATTAAAGCTGACCGCACTCATCAGCGGCTAATACGGATGGTATTGAGCATCAAAGCCAGGAGGGACCGACTTCAAGCATGATCGAGACGACGGTCAGCCTTGGGGCGAGCAGCATCCTCGCCCATTCCGATTCAATCAGGCAGAGACATCCCAGCCTGATTGATTTCTAATCTCGCAACGAGCGCGGCGTCAGACGCGAGTTTTAGGGAAATGGACCTTTTTAAAGATCCTGAAGCACGAGGATCTTTGACAAGATCCACTACTGCTAACCCGAATTTCTAGCTTTGATAGACCACTAGAGCGACCAGAAAAATGGACCAGGTCAACGCTGTAGCGAGGATCGCTACCAACTAGCGTTCCAGTTAAATCGCGTGTTCAGATCTTCCAAAAGAAAGACTCTGCCAGGCACCTTTGCAATCGCGTTGGCGGCTACATTTTGGAAATCCCGATGGGGCCTGAATTTACTGAGAACCCATACAGAAAACGTTTCCGCTAAGTCCTCGAAACGGTTCGTCATTGCATAATTGCTGACGTAATCGTTATCTCGGGCTGCAAAGAAGTCCCACCAATTCGTCACTTGTCCCCGGTAAAAGCTCTCATGCCCCAGAACAGGTGCTTGCATTGCCGCATGTGCCAATTCGTGCAGCAATACCTCTTCAACCCAGCCGTGTTGGAACCTCGCTCTAAGATCCTGGGTGCGGATGTTGATACCGCCACTTGGTACTGCGGAAAACCCACCGGGCAAATCATAGAAATAAATCGCATCAAGACCCTTCAGCATAAAGGCAGGCATCTGCCCAAGAATTTTGCCAAAAGTATTGGTCAAAAAGTACGCCTCTTTGGATGTGTAGTCACCGTTATTTCGAAAAGGGGCCTTGATCGTTGTATGCCCAAGGTCGATTTGGAACATCCAGACATCCTGCTGCTCCCATCCATTATTAGTCGCGTTGCCGTGCCAGTAGGTGGTGAATTCATCAAAGTAGGCCCGAACGAAAGTACTGCGATCGTTTGGGGTGATGAATTCTCGATACCCAAAGTAGAAGTCAGGGTTGTCTGGAACGGGAGGATCAAATAGATCCGGAACCTCTGCTTGAAGGTTCTTCGACGTCAGCAACGAGATTGCAACAACTGCAATCGCGATGATTCTCGACAAATTCTTTGCGTTAGAACTCCGTAATTTTCTTCGCATCGTGCACCGCTTTGAAAAAAGATTGGCCAATCATTCAATTGATGATGAATCGGCCTTTGGAAAAAGTAGAGCCAGCAAATTCAGTGATGGTCTATGAAAGCAAATCAGCATCCTCCTACAGAGTGTCCCCAACCGTCCGCCACCCCGCAGAGCGGCTCTTAAAGCAGACCAACAGAATCTTCTATCAGTTTGTTCTAGACTCAAAAGAAATTACTGTGAAATCTTACAATTTTTATTGAAGCAATTCGGACACAACCCACATAAAGCGAAAGCAGACACCGAACCCCTGCGTTCGCGCACAAAAGCGGGGTTGGCATCTAAAACTAATGCATGAGGTACCAGGAACTGCCGATCAATTCTCGCCAAGAAGGCTTTGGTCATAAAGACACTTTTGGGTGAGCCAAAAGTAGAATGAACCTTTGAAAGACACGCTTTAAAAAAGCCAATCACGTATGATTTTCAAGCTGCACGCACTCATCAGCGGTTAATTTTGAACGCGTTGCACACCATTGCCCTGGGTTACCGATTCGAGCTTCAGAATCATCCCAGAGTGGCGGCTAGCTCGCCTAGGATCACAAGCCTTACCACGGGATTTGGCGCTGAACGCCTTCGGCGTAGCTGATTGCCGACACCGATGACGCCAACGCCATTCACGCAAAATTCAGTCGTCAGTTTCTCGTCTTGATACTATTTTCTCGTTCGACAGTTTTGCCGGGCACTTCCATGCCGGGGCTCGGTTAGGGCTCGCTACCAACTAGCGTTCCAGTTAAATCGCGTGTTCAGGTCTTCCAGAAGAAGGACTCGATAGGGCACTCTCGCAATCCTGTCCGATGCTGAATTCTGAAAGTCCCGATAGGGTCTAAATTTGTTGAAGAGCCAGAGAGTGAGCGTATCTGCGAAGTCCTCTGCACGGCTTGTCATTGCATAACTAGTCACAAAATCGTTATCGAGAGCGGCAAAGTGGTCCCACCAATTGGTCAATTGCCCCCGATACGCGCTCTCGTGCCCCAACACGTCAAGCTGTAGCGACGCATGCGACAACTCGTGGAGCAGAAGTTCTTCAATCCACCCATGCTGGAAGTACGCTCTAAGAGCAACAAGATCACCGGTTCGGACCATAAGCCCGCCGCTTGGGTTCGCGATTAACCCACCTCCCTGATTTAGAAAGTAAATCGCGTCAAGCTCACGTAACATAAAGCGAGGCAATTGCCCAAGAACCTTGCCAAAAGTATTCATCCAAAAGTACGCTTCCTGGGATGTGTATTCACCATTATTTCGAATGGGCGCTTTGATCGTTGTGTGTCCAAGATCAATTTGAAACATCCACACTTCTTGTTGTTCCCATTGGCCATTTTCATTGCTGTGCCAGTAAGTCGTGAACTCATCAAAATAGGAACGGACGAAAGTACTGCTATCGGTCGATTGAATAAAATTTCTGAGGCCACCGTCGAAGCCAGAGACATCTGACACGGGCGGATGATAGAGATCCGGAACCTGGGCTTGAAGATTACTCGACGTAAGCAAGGACATTGCAACGACTGCAATCCCGGTGATCTTCGACAAAAATTCTGTGTTGGGCCCCAAGAAATCTTTTCTCATCGTACAACCTCTTGAACAAAGAACGGCCTTTCACCTTGAAAGCAAATCAGCCTGGGAAAAGTAGAGCCAGCGAGATTGATCGGTATTAATAAAACGGGAATAACTACCCACTAACGGCAACCACCAAACCATTCGCATGGCTCCTAGGGGTGGATAAAACACCAACCCTACTAGATTTTCTACCAGTGTGTTCGGTGTACTCCAAGAAGCTTCTGTAAGGTTCGAGGCATTTTTATAAAAATATTGTTAATATCTTTCCTGGCCAGCACGCACAGCCATTAATTAGTCCGATTTGCGCACAGCAAAGTCATGGGCGTTCTAAAAACCAATTCATGGTCGATGAGTGTCTGTAGGTCAGTTTTGGCCTCAAAGATCTTTGCTCGCAAAGCCCCTGGCATGGCGTGCTAACTAGAAGCAGAACGGACCTTCAACAGACGCGACGAAGAGACGCGAACCGATGCGTGATCTTGAAGTTGTCGGTACTTACCAGCATCCAACACCGTCGGCATACTCCGTCGCCCAAACCGATGACGCTGCCACAACTTCACTTCCCCAAAACTCACGCGTCCGCCTACCGGACTAAGCGATTTTCTAACAAGCGTTTCTTCCTTGGTGATCGCCTCTGGACAAGACCCAGTAACCAAGAAGCGAATCCATGAGCCTCCAAAGACGATGACCATCAAGGCTCTTGAAACGACGTCAAGGCTACATAATCCACACGGCGGAGTATTCTCAGCAGGATTGGGCAACTTTGCCCTCTAAATGCAAATCGATCAGGTAGGATTATCCCGGCCTGATCGATTTGTTTTTTCCACATTAGAAGCCGACCTGAAAAGAAGACTAGGTCAACGCCTTAAAAGAGCTCGCTACCAACTGGCATTCCAGTTAAATCGAGTATTAAGGTCTTCCAAAAGCAACACTCTATAGGGAACTTTCGCAATCCTGTTCGCTGCTGAACCCTGAACGTCCCGATAGGATCTAAATTTGTTGAAGAGCCAGAGAGTGAACGTATCCGCGAAGTCTTCTGCACGGTTCGTCATCGCGTAATCAGTCACAAAATCGTTATCGAGTGCCGCAAAGTAATCCCACCAATTCGTTAATTGACCTTGGTAAATGCTCTCGTGCCCCAACACGTCAAGCTGTAGCGATGCGTGCGCTAGTTCGTGGACCATGAGTTCCTCGATCCACCCATGTTGAAACCTGGCTCTGAGACCGTCGAGATATTCGGTGCGAACCATGACCCCGCCGCTTGGATTCGCAATTAACCCGCCGCCATCCCTAAGAAAGTAAATTGCGTCAAGTTCACTCAGCATAAAACGAGGCAATTGCCCAAGAATTTTCCCAAATGTGTTGAGCCAAAAGTACACCTCTTGGGCCGTGTATTCACCGTTGGCTCGAATGGGGGCCTTAATCGTTGTGTGTCCAAGATCAATTTGGAACATCCAAACATCTTGTTGTTCCCATTGGCCACTGTCATTGCTGTGCCAGTAGGTCGTAAACTCATCATAGTAAGACCTAACGAAAGTACTGCTATCGCTGGGAGTGATGAAATTTCGAAGGCCATCATCGAAGCCAGGAATATCTGGCACGGGTGGATTAAACAGATCCGGAACCTGCGCTTGAAGGTTCTGCGATGTCAGCAACGAGATTGCAACAACTGCAATCCCGATCATCTTCGACAAAAATTTTGCGTTGGGCCCCAAGGAATCTTTTCGCATCGTACACCCTTTCGGAAAAAGAACGGCCATTCGCTTCATAAGCAAGTTGGCCTTGGAAAAGTTGAGCTGGCGCGAGATTGGTAACGCCCAGTAAAACGGAATTAAAAACCGTTAACGGTGTCCAACAAACCATTCGCCTGGCTCCGGGGGTAGTGACTACAACACCACCCCCTACGCAGCTTTCTATCAGTGGATTCGGAGTGCTCCAAGAAAATTCTGTAAGGTTTCCGACATTTTTATAAAAGTATTGTTAACTCGCTTTTCGGAGCGCATAAACAAGCACACAGAACTACACTCCGCGCACAATGCGACCACGCGAATTCCAAACAATCATTCAGGGGTCAAAAGAAGTTGTTGGTCAATTCGGGTCCATGATGACTTTTAGTACGAAGGCACCAAAAGGAAATACACCCGCGCAGGCCGTAGAGGCACTCGCTGAAGAAAGCAGATGATGATCAAGAGAGAGGGAGTTTTGCGATCCCCAACGCAATTCACTTTTTCAAGCTGGGCAATGTCGCTCTCCGAGCCGATAGCGATGTCGGCTCGGAGACCCGAACGACAATGGCGAACACTACAGGGAAAAAGTGATTTTCCCTGCTGTGTTCCACCGAAAGCTTGGCGGTTGGGAATCAACCGGGATTCGATGAAAGGTTTAGTTCAAGAACTGCTAAAGGTGTCCGACAACTTTTGGGTCGCCACCTTTTTGGGTCAATGGAACGCGGCGGAGGACTCTGCTGCCAGGCCGATCTCTACCAGCGGTTCCCAAATCAATCAGTCACCTGAAAGCCCTGTTAGCATGGCAGCCCATAACTGCCAAAGGCAAGCTTAGGACTGGATATCCAAAGCCACACGGCTGCGCCGACACCAACTACTTCGTTTCTATCAGATAAGTGCCGCTCTTTCCGGAAACCGCGATATCAACTTTCCCATCCCCGGTGATGTCCTGAGCAACAATCTGAAGCCCCACGCCAACATGGCCCTCGTCAATTTTATGGCGTGTGAACTTTTTCTCAGCAGCATCCCAGGTGTAGTAGTACAGACAGGGAATACCTTTACCGCCGGGGTCACTGCCGTTGTGCGCGTAGTATCGCTTTCCAGTGATCAGGTCTGGTTCTCCGTCGCCAGAAATATCAGCCCAGGCCAACGCGTGAGCTTGGCTAAAGCTGGAATCAATTTCGTGCTTTTCCCACTCA
>CAYVAN010000226.1:0-6848 GCA_964449225.1 uncultured Rhodopirellula sp. | reverse complement strand
GCTCTCCGAGCCGATGGCGCTATCGGCTCGGAGAGCCGAGCGACAATTGCCGATCGACAATCTCGGGCATTCCAAAGTGCAAAAATGATTTGCTCTGCTGCTTGTCGTTTTGATTAACGTCGTCCTGGTCACGTTTGTATTTCTCTAGTTAACGTTTTACTCTGGTACTGTTGCCATGCAGATTGACGCCACGCAACTGATCGTCATTGCGGCATGGTATTTGATCCCACTTTCGATTCTGTTCTTTGCCGGAATCATGTTTCGGGCAAGGTCGTTCATTGGGTTAGCTGCTGGTGCTTACACCTTCAATTACCTCCTCCGGGTAATGGCGGTGCTTTTCAATGAGACCGCAGGGATATTTGCTCCGAAGGTGCAGTGGCGATACGGAATCGGAATCTACGAAGAGTATGTTCTGACTGGCAACTATGCTGGGTTGATCTTGGAACCGTTTGGTGCCCAAGTGTTGTGGAATTTACCAGTGTGGGCATTCACTGATGCAACTCGCCCCAGTTTGCTGTTCTCCAATGCTGGGGCAAGTGCGTTGGCCGCATCGCTTGCCGCGATTATGGTCCGTTCGGTGACATCGAAACGAATCGCGATTGCCGTGATGTTGATTTTTTCGATGTACTTAGGCGCATTCAACTTTGCCATGTTTGGTCTTCGTGATCCACTGCTTGCCTTAGCCAGTGGAGTTTTGGCGTGTACCGTTTTGAGAATCGGACTGGGTGAGTTTAAAGCTCCGGAGGCTCTTGCTGGGATAACCGGCGCCGGCTTTTCTTTGTGGCTACGACCGGAACAGTTTTTTATCGTGCTGTTTGTTCTCGGTTTACCCATAACTGCTTACTATTTGAACCTATTTAGGAAGCGAGGTGATAGACGTCGAAACTTTGCCAGAGCTGTCTTCCTATCAATTCCCTTGCTGGCAGCCGCTGGTGGAATGGTCTTGGTTGCCACGTTAGTTGCCGGGAAGAACGTTGGAGTGACAACGCTTAATCCAGTTCAGATTGCAGAGGACAACGCAGAAGATCGGTTTAACCGACATTTAAATTCAGATTTTGGTTCAGGATCAAACATCGTCGACGCTCAGACTTATCAAAACATGCCTGTCTTCGTTCGGATCCCAGTGCAGATTATCGGTTTGGTTGTCTTGCCGTTTCCTTGGCAGATCCGAGGAGCTGAGCAGATGTTGGCTTTTGCTGACAGTCTATTTCTGATCGCCTTGATTATCGCTTCTGTACAGTTTATCCGCAAACGGCAATCGATAGATCAAGGACGTTGGGTCATCATCTCGCTCTTGTCCACGTTCGCCATCGGGATTGCCGGAATGGGGTTTGTCGTTAGCAATGCTGGCAACGGATTCCGGATGCGTACCGCAGTCGCGCCATTCCTGATGTTGGCCGCAGGTGTATCGATTGGGTCGAGATCGAGTCGCTCTCGTAGTCGATATCCTTACATTGAACATGCTGACGATGTGGATAGTGAAGATGTTGATTACTCGCCGATTGAGCATGCCGCGACGTAAAGCTTGATCAACCTTGCAGAAACGAGCAGCTCGCCGACGACTTGTTTTCCAGACTCAATTAACGTCACAGATTGAAACGAACCATTGCCTCAACCAAACTTTTTCATCATTGGCAGTCCTAAAGCAGGAACTTCTGCGATGGCTCAATACCTAAGTGAGCATCGGGATGTTTTTTTCTCGACTCCAAAGGAGCCTTTTTATTGGTGTCAGGATTTTGCAGAGAGTAAGTCCATCCATCGATTGAAAAGTCTCGAAGACTACTTGTCACTATTTCGTGAAGCAGATAGTTCCAAACATTGTGTCATTGCGGAGGGGTCAACGACTTATCTGCAATCAAAGGTTGCGTTAGAGGGGATTCGCGAGTTCAATCCGGATTCAAAAGTGTTGGCGATGTTGCGGAATCCTATCGATGTTGTTGCCGCAATGCATGGCGAACTTCTTCGTCATGGCATGGAAGATCAAGAGCAAATTGAGACTGCTTGGAACCTGCAAGACGCAAGGCAACGAGGTGAAGGTGTCCCGCCGAATTGCAAGTTCCCACACCAGCTACAATACCGGGATGTAGCCAGTTACTACAAACAGGTCGAAAGGATGATCTCGATTTTTCCTGAATCACTCCGGAAGATTGTTTTCTATGACGACTTTGTTTCCGACACCGCTACGGTGTACGCAGAAACACTTCAGTTTTTGGGTTTGAAACACGATCTGCGTGACGATTTCCCGAAGGTTCACGCATCGAAGGTGGTGCGAAATCGCTTCGTTGCGAAACTAAGCACTGACCCACCCCCTTTGCTTGCTGGATTCACAAGTCGATTGAAAGATTGGTACTACAGCAGCACCAGTCCAGCAAAGCGAATTCTTCAATCAGCATTAACAAGACAGCAAAAGCGGAAACCATTTTCAAGCGAGTTTCGGCAGAGGTTGATCGATGAGTTCCGTCCCGACATTGAAAAGCTGGGTAGGCTCGTTGATCGAGATTTAAGCGGATGGCTGGCGGAACCATCAATCAAGGTGACTTCAAGGCAGTCCGTTGAGCTTTGATAAAGTATCTGAAAAGACAGTCCTGTTAACAGGGGCGAACGGTTTTATCGGAAGGCACTTGTTGGCAGCTCTTGCGGAGGTGCCAGGGGTAAATCTGGTTGCCGTCGTCCGGTCGGCAACGGGTTTGAGCCATCCAACGGGTGTTCGTGAATTGGTGATTGCCGATCCACTTAACTATCCTGACTGGCTGAAAGAACTTCGCGGCATTGATTCCATTGTCCATGTTGCGGGTATCATTTCACCCCCTGCGGAAAGCGAGTCAGTAGAGCAGGGAAACGTTGCGATGATGCGAGTCAATCGTGATTTGACAAAGGTATTGGCCGAAGCGGCAGTTGAGGCGAAGGTTAATCGGTTCATTTATCTCAGTTCGATGTCGGTCTACGGTGGGGCCCATCAGAACGCATTGATCACTCCCGAAACTCCGGTCTCGATTGACGGAATCTATCCAAAATCTAAATATGCGGGCGAGCAAGTAATTGAGAAATCCTGCACGGGAACAGCGGTTGGCTGGATTCACATTCGTCCGCCGATGGTGGTTGGACAAGGCACCAAGGGAACGTTTTACTCAATGGCGAACCTCTGCGTTCGGGTTGGCGTTTCACCCTTCGGTTCAATACGTTCTCGTTACCCGATTGTTCAGCTCAAAACGCTTAGCGACTTTGTCGCTGCAGCCATCACAGTCAAATCGATCGATAGCGGAGTTTACTTGGTTGGTGAAGAAACGCAGCACAACCTGCCGAGCATTATTGACGAAATCGCATCTTTGTCAGGACGAAAGGTTCGGCACTTGCCGATTCCGTTGTCCCTCGTCCGCATGTTGATGACATTGGCTGGGAAGCGAGCCTCTTTTGACCAGCTTACCAGTGGTTTGACTCTCGAAACATCAAAAGCACATGCGGCCTTGAAAGTATTTCAAGAGTAACGCTCAATCAGCTTAACCTTAGTTTTTCACTGAAGGCTCAAACCTTACACGGAGCTTTTGAATTGGCATCTCGAAGAATTGAAATGACAACTCGGCGACGCAGTAACAGGTTAACAGAAACAGCGGGAAACGGATCGCATTTGGCATTGGGAGATGCTCAAAACCGACCATGATGAATACGTGAAGGATATAGATTCCATAACACAAGACTCCCAAGCGAGCGAGAGCACGGTTGCGGATAAAAGGGCTTCCATTCACGCATGATTGAACCAAAGTGACCATAATGCATACGGCAAACCATTCAATGAGCCCAAACCCGTATGTGCCTGCACAGGCAATCCAGACGCAAGAAATGATCGAAAATGGGATACGCCAATTAGACAACGCTAGTAAGGATCCGATTGCGATGTATTGCATTCGAAACCACGTCTCGTGTGGGTTTGAATACACCATCCAAGTCGATGTATCAATGAATTGATAAGCGGCAGAAAATTTTAAGAAGATTCCGGTGACGGATATAACAACAAGTACACACTTTAGAAAATTTTCCCTGAGCTTGAATGAAAGTAATGGTAATAGCAGGTAGGTGTGTTCTTCCACTGCCAGGCTCCACAGTGGAGCGAGACCAGGGAATGGCTGGAAATGACTCGGCAAAAGATCGCCGATCGGCGGCTGTTCAGCCAACAAATTCTGTGAAAACGTGAAGTAGCAGATCAGCCCGCTAAGGGATTCGTTCAATAGGATCGCGAGCAATGTCCCGACGGCTAGGGCAACGAAAAACAACGGAAGAATTCGAAAGATTCGCCGCACATAAAATCGCTGATATGCACCGGAGTTACCACGCTCCTTGAGCAAGATTTTCATTATTAGATACCCACTAATAATGAAAAACAGATCGACTCCGATCGCACCCAAATTAAATTCCGACAATGCTGGACTCAGCTTACGGAAATGGGTGAAGTGAGCAAACAATACGACCAGAATCGCAATGCCACGCAATTCATCTAGCCCAGTAATTCGCTGTCCTAGTGAAGAGCGAAATGTCTCATTTTTCATTGTTTAAATCACTTGGTTTTTTTTCAATCCATGACCGCTCTCACCCTCTTTTAGCGTTCAGCAGGCATCCTGACTTGATGGTATGTGGAAGCATCCAGCAGCCTCTGCCGCACAATAGCTATCGAACGGCGGAAAATTTGAGTAACAACTATCTGCCTACTCACCGCAATCCGTAAGGCGCTGGAACTTGTCACGGGACATTCACTAAGTTGAATTGCGAGAATTGATCATCCGGAGAAACATAAACGGTGTCGGCTTCTCCTGCTTCGACTGAATATGCACCAACAACATTTGCAATAAAGCGATCTTCCGTTGCATTTAAATGCTGTATTGCCGCAACGTAAGGAGACAGATTTCGCGTAAATGTGACAAAGCCAAAATTGATTCCTCCGAGTACATCGCCAATGTTCGATGAGTACGTGCCTGTATTGACATTTGCAATCCTTACAACCTTGATCGGAGCATTTAACTGGCTGCCGAGTTGGCCGGAATCGATTTCCAAACCGGACATTCGGATCGGAATCAGCCCATTAGACCAATCCCCAATATAGACGGAAGGACCAACATCGTTGGAAATACGAACATCGCGAAAGTCAAGGATTCCTGCCGCCGGTCCGTCAGTTGGAAGGCTCCTTAATACAACCCCCATTCTACCGCCTGTGAAATCGACATTATTGAAATCTATGCCGAAAGAATGGCCGGAGTTATAGCCACTTGAATTTTTCATGTTGACTAGCAATTGATATCCCTCGTTGTCTGCTACTTCACAAAAATCAAAATCGACTGTTTTGATTACAAAGTCACCTACTTCAAGACTGTTCTGCGGCTCAATGTGTATTCCATCTGAACGTGTTAAGACAACAGGCTTTCCGTCGCGGATGCCAGCAGCAAAGCTTCCGAGACCGTTTAGGGATCCGCAATTCGTGATGCTGACAAACGAAAAGTTGCTTTGCCGAGCGCCGTCGATCACAACCCCGTGGCGTACACAATCTGTTATCAGTACGTTAGAGGCGTTGAAGTTATTCACGCCTGACGGTTGTGTACCGCGAAGCCAAATGCCATCTCCGATGCATTGGCGGAAATCTATATCTTCGACTTCACATACGCTGCACGCATTAACTAGCAGACCTGCCTTGTTTGCGACAAAATTCGATTGCGTGGCAAATTCGGCGAATTCGTAACCGATAAAAGGTTTGTACTGTTGAACAGCAGCACCGCGTAGGGATGCTTGTCCGCCGTTTACTTGAATCACACCCCGTCGTGCATTTGTGTTAAAGCCAGACGCGTTCCGAGCAATGATGCAAACACGCTGAGCCAGTCGAAGAGTTTTCCCGTTTGGAATGATAATGGGGTTAGCAACATGCCAAGCTGTCCACTGGTCCCCTGGTACGCCATCAATTGTCACATCAGCGTAGTCTCGTAACACTACTACATCATTACTCGTAAGAGCACTGTTGATAAGCGAACTGTGATCGGTTGAAGCTTCGTAGTCTGATGGTGGAATTACGTAAGTTTGGGCCATCGCGATGGATTGCAATGAAGCAAAAAGTAGCGGTAAAATTCGATACATTTGAGTTCCAATTTGAGAGTTTTGAAAACTAGAATGTGTCACCCTCAGGTTTAGTGGAGTAACTCGATTTCTACAATCATATTGCGAAAGATAAAAGTTGATTTGATGGGCATGTATTTGGCTGCAAGCACATCGAAGAATGGACTACCTCGATTCGCAGAGTTTTGAACTGTTGTTTTTTCTTCTAAATAATTCGCTGGAAACGCGATGTGCGATGCTGGAGGTTTGTTCGGCGAGGGTTTCTCTCAACGAATTGATGCGGTCGGGGCGATTATATCCCTTCAAACCTGATCATAGCGTCTTTTGCGATTGCTTGTTGGAATGAACCGAGTTCCTTGTCCGGCGTTACGAGAGTAAGGAGCGGGTAACAGTGTTCGCAGTGGGTTAATTCTGCGGAGGTAGATCAACGAACGTCAAGTAAATTCTGCCGGGCATAGCGTTGTGATTGAAGGTGAAAGCTCGTAGTGAACCTATGGACCGAACGAAAGTGAGGCTACAAGCAGGCATACTGATTTAGCTAAGCAGGGTCTTCATCTGTGACTCCCCCCCATCGACCATTGTCAGGGTGCCGTGAAGGCGGTAACGGCAGGACATCGCTATCGCTTACCCAAAAAGGAAAGAGATGCGACCCCAAGCGTTGTGAAATATGCTCAAGCATGCGATTGCCCAATAAAGTGCCGTAACTGGCTGTTGGCGTTCTGCGACTTCCCTGCGGAGCAATAGAGCCACCTACAAAC
>CAYVAN010000225.1:0-6877 GCA_964449225.1 uncultured Rhodopirellula sp. | reverse complement strand
TCAGTTTTTCAAGCTCGGTGGCGTCGCACGGCAATGTCGTTCGGCTCTCCGAGCCGACAGCGCTTTTGGCTCGAAGAGCCGAGAGACACTGGCGAAAACTCCAAAGTAAAATAGTGATTTCCCATGGTGCAGGTCATTTCCAACGTAAAAGTGACGACCACTTCGTCACCTGAACGTTAGACGACACGCCGGCTATCGGTCTTACCGATCTTTATAACGAAATCCGTAAAACGAAATCCGTTTCCTATTCGTCTAGCCAAAGAAGGCGATACTGAACGAATGAATGAAATGGAGTTTGGACCGTCATCAATCGAGTAATTGAACCATTATTGTCGAAGTGCTCTGTTCTTTCCCCACCCGTTGGTTGGGTGAATAAGTGCAACTTTCGTTAGCCATTTGCGATTCAATCAGTCGATCTCTTGCGATTCCTCCAGCAGCAGGTCCAGCACGTGAGGGTAGATTTTTTCGCCGGTCATGTCTTCAAAGATCGTGTATCCGGCGACATTACCGGCATTGATCTCGCTGATGATCCACCGACCATCGTCGTCGACCAGAAAATCATATCCAAGAGTACGAATATCCATTTTTGAATAGATGGGTGCTGTTTTAGCGATCAACTCTCTTTCTCGCTGCCCTACTTCGGTCGGCAGGCTCTTTCCGCCCGAACAGATATTATGAATCCACCCACCGCTGGTTGATTGTCGCAGGTAGGCACCCACGATTTCGCCGCTGACGACAAGCACCCGTTTATCGCCCCGGTGGATGTTCTTTAAGAAACGCACGAATTGAAACGGTTCATCATCGCTGGTCAGGATCGAATCGATTGCCGACTCGGCACTGTCAAATCGTTGCTCGCCGTGATGAAGATCGTCGGTGACGACCGCGTCGCCATCGATCCGAACTTGCGACACGCCCTGTCCACCACAACTTCCGGTTCGTTTTGCAACGATGCGGCGATGCTTACGCAAGAAATTCGCAGCCTCGTCGCTATCGTCAGTGATGATGGTTTCAGGAATCAAGCCGCCCGCGATCTCAGGTAGGAAACAGGGGTTCAGATGACGAACGATTGAAGAGGGAGAATTGACAAACCGAACATGGCTTTCCAGCTGGCAAAGCCGTTGCATGTAATCGTCAGGAAAAGGTTTCATCGTCCGACAAAACACGAGGTCAAAGTCGCGGAGATCACATCTGCGAGGAAGCTGCAAAGACAACGATTGAAACTGCTTGTATTCGATTGCGTCTTCAACCCGCACGCACCGCATTGCGTCTGCGGGATCGTTAACCCATGACGTGTCGGCATGCCATAGCTCATAACGAGCGTCAGCCGACAAGTGGTGATAAAGCTCGGGTGCCTCGGCGATCCTTGGTGGGTAAACCGTTGGGTCGCAAATGCAAAGTAGCCGTGTGGAATGATTCACGATGACCCCGTGGCGGATGAAAGAATTGAAAATGATGTCACCTAATTTAGTCTTCTTGTTCGCAAATCCTTGTGGTGGCACGATTTAAGCGCGGGTTGACGCAATAGATGTCTGTCTTTGGGCAGGTGATTAGGTCGATAGAAATATCGGTGGCAACAATGACTTATGGCGGATTAACGAAACCGCCAAGTAAGCACTCCACCGCTGAGAACGTCCCTAGGGTACCTCACCGCAACGTGATCCAAATGAAAAATTCGACCGGGCTTGCAGGGCGACGATTCGCCCGCCTGGTGAACTGTTGGTGTGTGGTCCACGGGGTCGGTTTTGTAGGGTCATGGCAGTGCCGCCCTCCGTGGACCTCTTTCGTCAATCGGTCGACTAAAAAGATGCATCATGGTTCATTACCGTTCGATCTGCCTATTCGTACTCCATCAAGCGGAGGCACTCGGAATTTCATCCGCAGAATTGTATTCGCAAAGTGGCGTTGATGCTTCTTTTTGTCGAAACGCGACGTCGGGTGAATTGGTGGCAAAGACTCCGTCGGCTCTGGCAACGCTCACGCGACTTTCTCCTCGCCATGATCTTGGGTTACAAATCGGCAGCCGTTTTCACTTGGGAGTTTTCGGGTTAGCTGGTGTCACAGCATCCTACGCGCTGAACTTGCCTGGCACGGTCAAGACATTATCCCGGTTTAGTCGGATTCCGTTTCCCTACATCGAACCAACCATTCAGCAAACCAAACGGCTCTTCCATTGGCAGCTAGATGTGTTTGATCCACTTTCCGCAGCAGCCGCGGAAACGCTTGTCGACGGTTGGGCCGCAGCAATCGTAGCGATCGGTCGACACCAGTTGGGCGGGCGCTTTGTGCCAAAGCAAATCTCAATGCAACGAAAAGTTCCGCATGATCCGTCGCCTTACGAAGACCACTTTAAGTGTCCAATCCAGTTTGGGTCCAGGTTTAACCGAGTCACCTTGGACGAGGATGTCGTGGTTCAACCGACACCGTTTCATGACAAAGACCAGGAACAGGCGTTGTTGGTTACCGCCGGGGCACTGCATCGGCCTGACGCGGAACCAAACAACATGCGTTCGATGGTTGCGGACGCGATCCACGGTCGCAGGTACGAACTGTCCAAAGTGAGCAGTAACCTGGGCCTGCAACCTCGGACCGTTCAACGCAGACTACAAGATCAGAACACGTCGTTCCAAGAAGTGCTCGACGATGTTCGCAAAGAAGTTGCCGAACAGTATTTGCAGATTCCTTGGCTGACCGTCGCACAGATTGCACGACGATTGGGTTACGGAAGCAGTCGATCATTTCGTGCCGCATACCGGCGTTGGACGGGAAAGAATCCGCGCGAAGAACAGGGGCCCACGGACTAGCAGTCCGACGCTCGCGCCAGCTTTTAAACGGCGAATTGGTGATGCCTTCTGACGACGACCTGCATCGAAAGACAGAGGCGGTTACTCCACCAATGGCAGTACGTTAAAAACGACATCCTGTCATAATATGCGGACCTTGGACGCAGAAAGGACGACCTTTGTTTGGTCCTTCGATCCCAAACCGTAATCGAGCCCAAATTGTTGGATACGCAAAGATCGCCCGAAGACAACCCCGCCGTCACCCAGGCGCTGAAGTTGCTGCATTCGACCTTCGACCGAAATATCTATCTGGACGAACTTGCCGAAACAGTGGGCTTGAGCAAGTTTTATCTTCTTCGCCTGATCAAGCTAAAAACGGGCCAGACCACACGGCAGTTGCATTTGAAAGTCCGCGTCCAGCACGCGCGGAAGTTATTGTTACAAGGTCACTCGGTCAACGACGCGGCCAAAAAGTGCGGCTTTGTGGACTCTAGTCATCTAACGCGCCACTACAAACGCATCGTCGGTGAAACGCCGGGTGAAACCAAACCGGTCGATTGAGCAATTCGAGGCGTGGTCCAGGAAATCAATCATTTTCAGGGCAAAGCAGTTTATCAAACAGGCCAATGTCACTCGGCGCGACGAGCCGAAATCGTTATCGGCTTTGAGACGCGTTTTCGGCTCCGAGAGCCGAACGACAATGGGGAACGCTCCAAGGTGACTCATTGCTTGGTACATTGGTGAATCTGCCGTTAAAAACATCGAAAGTCTCTTGATCGTATGTTTCGGCTAAACAGGGTTTCCAAGTAGTTCAGATTGGGCGACAGCGTGGTTAAAAATTTGGCGATCATTTTGTCATGCATCTGCACGATGGTGCATTCGGCCGAAGTGACCGATTTAAAATGCGAAGGCAAAGTGAACCCGACGGGGATCACGGCTGCAAAGCCGACCTTTGCTTGGACGTTTGTGCCGGATGAAAAGAAACCGGCGCAAGGTGGGTACCGAGTTTGCATGGCAAGCTCGGAAGAAAAACTTAAGTATCCCGACCTCTGGGACACGGGCCCCACCAGTTCGCCGGACACGAGTGTGACCTACCGAGGCGAACCGCTTCGGTCCGGCCAACGAGTCTACTGGCAGGTGCTTTCCTGGAGCACCAAGCGCGGCCTGACGAAGAGTAAACCGAGCTGGTTCGAGATGGGCGAGATTGCGAATCCAGAAATCCCGTTTCAGCCAAACGTTTTTACTCGGGTGCAAGATTCGGTTACTTTACGATTAAGCGGAAAAGATTCCGGGCGCACCTTTGAAGGCATTGGTGCGGTCAGCGCGGGGGCATCGACGGACCTGCTATACGACTACGAAGAACCGGTTCGCGGTCAAATCCTTGACCTTCTGTTCAAGCCCAAATTTGGTGCGGGTTTCCAGCACTTGAAGGTGGAAATGGGCGGCGGCGAAAATTCAACCTGTGGTTCGGAACCCTCGCACGCGATCACCAAAAAAGAGATCATTAACCCGGTGTCGCGCGGGTATGAATTCTGGTTCATGAAGGAAGCCCGAAAGCGCAATTCAGAAGTGATCCTTGAATACTTGCCATGGAGTTTTCCGGGTTGGTTGAAACCGAATATCTTCACGCAGGATGCTGCGGATTACTTTGTAGCGTTTCTTGATGTGGCAAAACGAGATTGGGATCTCGACATCGACTGGGTCGCAGCTGCGGAAAATGAAAATGGGACTGACCGCGATTGGCTGGTGAACCACATGCGCCCGGCACTGGATGCGAAAGGCTATTCAGAGGTAAAAATTCAAGGCCCGGACGATAACAGCGGTGATTGGCAGATTTTTGACGATCTGGAAAATGATTCTGACTATCAGAACGTGATCAAAGCCGTGGGCTACCACTATGTGACCGGCCGCGAGTTTACCGAAGCGTTGGTCGATGGCCGCGGCCGCCCAACAACCGCAAAAGCGAAAGCGTCGGGCGTTCCGCTGTGGGCCAGCGAGGACTGGAGCTGGACGGGCAAGGAATGGGGCGGCGCGGGAGCGCTCACGCTGGCCCGCATGTACAACAAGTTTTACATTCGCGACCAAATCACCAAGACGCTCATCTGGGCACCGATTGGCTCCATCACGCCACGGGTGACCTGGGATAAGGCGGGGGCCATGAAAGCCAACCGTCCATGGAGCGGCTTTTACGAAGTGTGGCCCTGCATTTGGGCAACCGCCCACACCACGCAATTTGCCGAACCAGATCGATGGGAATATATCGATGGCGGTTGTGGGCTCTTTGATGCGTCCACCTACAAAGGAAGCTGCGTCACGCTGAAAGAGAAAAACGGTTCGAATTGGAGCATGATTGTTTGCACCGAAAAGGCAGAGTCATTAAACGTTTCCATCGAAGGGGGCCTGTCCACCGGAATGGTTCATGTCTGGAAATCAGATCAGCATGATCAGTTTGTTCAGCAAGAGAGCATCAAGCCCACCCACGGTACATTCTCAATCAAGCTGGACGCCAAATGTATCTATTCGCTGACAACCACGACGGGCCAGCAGAAAGGGCAGTACGAAATCCCAAGCGACAAGCCGTTTCCTTTCCCGTACAAAGAAGACTACGAAGACCGAGACATCGGGGATCTTCCCAAATATCACTCCGACCAAAAGGGTAGTTTTGAGATTGCCGAAAACCCTGTTGGCGGGCAGTGTTTAAAACAGATTTGTCCACAGGAAGGTTACGAATGGATGCGGATCTATCGCCGGTCCCAAATTAAACCCAATACGTTAGTTGGGGATGCACAGTGGTCCGACTATACCTGCCGCGCCGATGTGTTTATCGAAGGTGGTCATGTGGACTTTGGCGGACGCGTTCAAAACGGATTCTTAAAAGGCAATCGTCTATTGCTGACCAAAGAAGGAAACTGGACGTTGGTGTACGACACAAAAACGGTGGCCAAGGGATCCCTGGAAAACTTCGATGCAACCCATTGGCATGAGCTGAAACTGAGCTTCAAAGGATCCTCGATCGAAGCGTTTATCGACGGAAAATCGGTCGCAAAGGTTCAGGACAAGCCACGGCGAGGATACGTGTCCTTTGCCAGTTCCTATGATCAAAACCTATTCGATAACTTGTCCGTTATGCCGTGACCGAAATTCCGTAGACATGAACTTGGTCGTGTCTCTTGGTCATCCATGTTCCGGTTAGGTTTTGCAGTTTCCTTCGCCAAACTTTTTGTTAAACCGTCGATCAAAACCCGTTCTCGATGACGACTTCGTCAAGCGGCAATTGACCTGGTTTCGGCCATGGTTCTTTGGTGCCCTTGCCGATCGCGACCATGGGGCCCATCACGTGATCGTCGGGCAGATTGATCAGCTTGGCGACTTCTTCGATGTCAAATCCGATCATGGGACATGATTGGTATCCCAGCCCCTGCGCGGCCAGCATCATGGTTTGCATCGCCAAGCCAATCGACCGTTGAGCTTCGTCGCGTTGCAGCCACTCACGTCCTTCGTGAAAGGGGCCCATCCAGTTGACCAGCATTTCCGCGACTTCCTTTGGTGCGTTGGCAAAGTAACGCGACGGTTCTTTTTGCCAAGCTTTCATGTCAGCGGTAAACAAAACAAGCAGCGACGCATCCGTCATTTGAGCTTGGTCGTTGCCGAAATCTTTACGGATCTTTGATCGCAGTTCAGGATCTCGCAAGATCACAAACCGCCAGTGTTGGATATTGAAGCTGGTCGGAGACTGAATGGTGGTTTCGAGTAGCTGCTTTTCTTCATCCGCCGTCAGTTTGTGTTCGGCGTCGAAGTGCTTCACGGCTCGGCGATTAAAGATGGCGTCTTTGACTTGCATATCAAAATTTCCTGAAGATGGATTCACATGGATAGGATTCGTTCATCTGGAAAACGAGTATGAGGCAAAACGGCTCTCTGGAACATCCCTCCTTGGCTTCTATCAATTGGCCGCTTGCGAATCTTTGGTGGCTCCCAACAGTGAGGGAAAACTGGAGCCCAGCTGTCCAAGCGGATCGAACAGGAACGCAGTGCAAACCGTTTTTTCAAGCTGGCCAATGTCGCTCGGCTCTCCGAGCCGAAAGCGTTTTCGTCTG
>CAYVAN010000224.1:0-6916 GCA_964449225.1 uncultured Rhodopirellula sp. | reverse complement strand
TCGCAGCGATGGTGAAGACTGGATTGATCAGAACAATGAATTTGATTTCCGAGTCACCGCTGCGTCAATGATCAGGACTTGTCGTCGATCGTACGTGCTGGCAGCGGCGAATATCGTCATGAAACTTCGGCAGACGAAATTTTCACTCGACTAGAAGCTCTGTCCACTGGCCGCATCGTTGAATCAGATGTGTCGCTTTGGGAAACGTTCTATTGGTTCGGGGCAGTCCTGGGATTGCTAACGATCGAATGGTTACTAAGAAAGAGGGCTGGGTTGGTATGATGTGGCATAGGCTTGCGGCCTGTGTTTGAATTCAACACAAGCTGAAAGTCGATGCCACGTTTAATGTTGGTAAATCAATAGGCTGAAATGGAAACTGAACCAACCGAACTGAACCCCGCCACGGCATCCGTGCTGCGCCGGTTTGCAGCTCGCAGAACACGCTTGATTTGGATTCGAGCGTTCGCCGTGGGTCTGTTGTCTTTGGCGACGACGATGACGATCGTCATGCTGATCGACTATCGATGGTTACTGCCGACCGGTGCATCCTTGTTGATCAGCTTCGCTGGCTATAGCGTGACGTTTGCTGCAATGTGGTGGATTTCGCTTCGACACTTGCAGCGGAACGATCGGCACTCGACCGCGAAACAGCTTGAATCGGTCGATCCTCGGCTTCGCGAAAACTTGTTGTCGGCGGTCGAATTATCCGACCCGAACGGAACGAATGGGTCGGTCGAATTTCGCGAACGGTTGCAGCGTGTGGTCGCCAGGCGAGCAGCTGGGATGGACGTTGCCAAGTTGCTGCCGATGAATTTGCTGAAACCATGGTTAACCGCTGCGTCAATCGTTGCGTGCATCACCACGATTCTGTTGCTGGTTCCGCCTTTGCAACTCGGCCGCCGGGTCGCACGGGCGATGTTGCCTGGACTACCAATCGAAAGAGCTTCGCTCACCCAAATCGAGATCATTTCCCCTGATCCAGCGAGCAAGTACGTGGCGTTCGCGGATGCGATCGGAATCACCGTGGAAGTATCAAACCTGACTCCGCTTGCGTGGGGACGATGGACTGCAAAAGACAATGTTTCATTGCAGTATCGAACCAAAGAATCGCAGCTAACAAACCTCGAAATGACGACGAGGAAAACCACCCCAAAGACACGCCAGGAAGCTCCCCGCAGCAATCTGTATTCAGCAAACTTGGTCATGGGGCAAACACCAACGCAGTATCGAATTGTCGCTGGTGACGCTGCCACGCGGTGGAACACTTTGACGCCGCAATCACGCCCCAGCGTTCGTTCTTTTTCGATCGAATATGACTATCCAACTTACTGCCAGTTGCCCAACAAAACTGTCCAGCAAGAACATGGCGACTTGCGTGCGATCGCGGGAACAACAGCAACGGTCATCGTTGAATTTGACGAACCAGTTTCCAATGCTGTCTTTCGATTCGGAAACCAGCGGAACGAAATGGCTCTTGACCCCCTTAATGGCTCCACAACGCGATTTCAAACATCGTTTTCAATCGAATCACCACGTCAGTATCAGGTTGACGCGGTCAGCCTGCGATCAAACCTTTCCAATCCACACAGTCGACGATACTCCATTGGACCGCTGGCCGATTCGGCTCCGATGGTTCGCTGGGCCCAATCGCTGTCCGATAGGCGTGTCGTTTCGCCAATCGAGCTCGTCTCGTTGTCAGCCAGGATCACGGATGATGTTCCCATCGATCGGCTGTTGCAAAAATCAACCGTTAACGGGAAAGCCCTTGCCGCAACCCCAATCGCCTTGGAGAAAAACAAACGACAACACGAAGTTTCCATGCAATGGGATCTATCCAAGCTGGACCGCAAACTGTTCGTCGGTGACGTCGTGCAAACTCGGCTTGTCGCAATTGATCGACGCGGCCAAATGTCAGATTCCGAAACCCTGGAATTCCTGGTCGCAGAGGAAGGTTTTGATTCGCAAAGGCATGATTCGCTTTTTCGTTTATATCGACTAAGCAATTCCATTCGCGATTGGATCAATCAAGCCAAACCGGCAACGCAAACGTTCAATGGCGACAGCAAAGTTTGGGACACGTTGCCATCCGAAACGGGTCTGTTGGTCGCAAGTATCGAAAAAGAGTTGGAGGTTGCAACCAACGCAAAGACCAGCATGCAGGTGGATCTAGCCGAGCCGTTGGAACAAATTGGCAAAGCGATCATTGACTGGCGATGCCAGATGAAAAACTTACGTTTCCTAAAAAACCACACTTTGCCCGACGACGCCGAATCTATCCGCCAAGCCCAGTCCCAACAGTTCGTTCGGCAATTTGATCTAATCGACGAAAATGTCAGGGCCCTGTTTTCGCATGCCATGACCGTTGCACTGGTCGGCGACGCTCTGTCAATGCGAAAGAACATTTCGCCACTGTTGGATTCCACGACCAAGATTCCCATGTCGAACTACGGTCGGTACTTGAAGGGCGTCTCGTACCGCTTAAGTGAAATCGAATCTCTCATCCAGGTTCATTCCAATGGACTACAAGAATCGACATTTAGACATATTGAAGATTGGCGTGATTGGAGTGATCAATGGATCATTCAACTGGATGACCTAGCTGACACGGTGGTCGTCACCGATGACGAAAGAATGGTTCTTGAAAAACGTCTAGCTTCATTTGATACAGAATTACAGTATCAAACGCGCCACTCATTGCTTGATGGCCAATTGGCTTCAACGCTAGTGCAAACCACCCGTGAACTTGATCGCACGACACAAACCGTTGGCGAAGCGACTGCTGGACTGGTGGACTTGATGACCGTCGACGAGGTCCAATCCGACCCATTCCCAAAAACGATTGAAAGCTTGATCGAGAAAATTTCAAGTGAAGTCTCGCTGCATCGCAAACTGCCCAGCGTCGACCTTCGCTATGCAGCGGATTTGAATTTGCTCAAGCGTGCAATCCAAACGGTTAGCGACGAAACCTTTGTTGACACCGACGGAACCTCAACCAAACAACTGTATCAACGAGTGGCATCCGCCATCGAATTGCTGACGGCGGCTCACCGTGTCGAAGCCGGACGACGGCAAATTCTATCCCTCGCTTTGGCCGAGCGGCCGATGTCGGACAACGCCGTAAGTCGGATCGATCATCCCGTTCAGCTGGAACGCTTTTCGACTCGCATGGAGCATACGGTTGGCTTGTTTAAAAAATCTGACATTGATTGGTCTCTATTAAAACCCATCGACCAAACGCGTTTAAGTACCGACTACACGCAAGCGCGTGATCGAATTTTTCGCCGTCGATGGAGCGAAGATACCGTTCAGAGTGCTGAACGCTCGTTGGCCGCGATCAATAATCAATTAAAGCAAGCGCTAACGACTCTGTCGCCCATGATCGACGAAGCTCGTCGAATCCTCTTGCAACTTGCGCCGCCAATTTCTGAACTGGCCGACGTAGCAGTCGACCAACCGGAACACAAGGCAATGATCGATAAGTCGAAAGACGTTGTCGAAGCTTTGCATGACTTTGCCAATACAGCGGACTTGATTGATCCCGAACAGCGAGCATTGGCAAACGATGCCGACCTTGCGGCTGCCCAGATCCTATCAGCGGCAACAAAAGAAACGTTGGCTGACGTGTTACGTGCAACAGCCGATCATTTTAGGAATATCGAATCAGGCGAAAGCCTGACGCAGTCTCGCGATCAACTTCGTCGTCTACAACAGGAAACGAACTTAGATGACGATCTCAATCAACTCGGCAAACGCGCCGAATCGATCGCCGATGCCGCAGCGAAATCGCCAAGTGAATTACTGGACCAGCTTGAACAGCGATTGCAACGAAACGAGGCAATGCAGAATGAGTTAGATCAAATCACCGATCGACTAGAGCAAACGATACGGTCAGAACTAGAAGAACTTCGGGACGACGAAAACCAAATCAATCAAAGGCTAGAGTCCTCTGACCCGGAAATTCGCGAACGTAAAATTCGCGTCAAACAAGAGACGGTCGCGATCAACCGAAAGCTCAATACGATTCAGGAAGCACTGGTTGCCGGTGCCCAGCGAAGTAGCAATTGGGGAAACCTGGACCAAGTTCGCGAAAGCTTGGCGCAGGTGCAGCGAGAGCTGAAAAAGGCCCAGTGGACTCTTGGGAAAGTCAAACGCGAAGACGCCACCTTGGATGCGATGGGCGAAACGTCAAAACGGGTCAAAAACATGGTCGCCGATATCGGCGAAATCGTTGGTGAAGTTGCAGACCAAGCCGAAGCCGAATCCGAGAACAACATCCATCAAAACGAAATCGGTCGTCGCCAACAACAGCAACAACTTCAGCGGTTTGAACGAGACGCCAGACGAAGGCAGATCAGTGGCGAGCGGCTAACGGAGACCCTTTGGAAGACGGAACAAAATTCAGCCAAGCGACGTGCCAATCAATCCAATCGATTGCGAAGCGATTTCCAGCGTCAGGCCAAACGTTTGCGACAAGCCGCTGCAAAAGTAGACGCTGCAAAAATGGACGCTGATTCGGAGCCCCAGCAACCAACCGAGAAACGAAAAAAGCAACTTGACGTTCTGCAAGAACAAGCCGCCGACGCCGAGCGTGCGTTCAAAGCAGCCAAAGAGTCCCAAACGTTCGCAGAACAGCGGATCGGTCAGGTGACCGACGATCGCAAACGCCTGGAACGCGAAAGATTGGAACCGCTGGACAAACCCAACCCGGCGGCGCAGCTTACCCAACGGATGGCATCAAAGGCGAAGCAGCAACTTCGATCGCTTGAAACCTTACTCGATGAAGTTACGCAGGAAATGGACGCGTCCGATGACTTATCGGCTGATCCGAAACAGACACAAGCATTGGTTCAACAGCAATCCAAGGTGACGAACAATCTGCAGCAAGCTGCGGATGACCTGCGACGAATCGCCAGACATCAACAGCGGATGGAAAAGATGTCGCAAGCGAAAGATCTGTTCGACGTTGTCGATCAGATCGAACAGGGTGCAAAGATCGCTTCAGAGAATGCCGAATCCGATCTACGCGAAGCATCGAAGTCACCAGAACGATCGCCGCAAGCCAATCGCCAAATTGCGACCACAGCACAAGAAATCTCGAATGCATTTGATAAGCTTTCGATCGGTGGTGCTTTGGAAACCGATGCAGACGACATTGCCTCCCAGGAAGATTCACCGAATCAATCCAGTCGCACTGATCAATCCAGCCGCACCGATCAACAGCTGGCTCAAACCCTCGATGAACTCGATCAATCAATCCATCAAACCGATTCGATGCCCAAATCTGCTGGCGAAGCTTCGCAAACGCTGTTATCGGCACTTGAATCGGTCGCTCAGCAAATCGCTCGTCGGCGTCAGCAATCCAGTCTTCAGCAATCCGGTCAATCGTCAAGCAATGAAAACGTTTCGTCATTGCAACGATCCGGTGCCAAATCTGAAAGCAATGGCGAAGAAAGCGGCAACGAGGATGGCGAAGGTCAGGGCATGCCTGGCGTTCCACCCGATGGAACGTCGGTTCCCATTGACGGGGTGAATCTTCAAGGCAGCCAATGGGGGCAGCTGCGTTTGCGCCGCGATGAAGATGCGGGGCAAACGAAGCGGGCTTTGATTCCCAATCAGTATCGCCGCGAGATCGAGGCCTATTTTCGCGTGATTGCCAAACAGCGGGGTGCGTCGCAATGAACTTGAACCGTCGTCGCTGGATACGAATGGTGGCACCGGGACTTTTCCTGGGCCAACACTGCTTGGACGCCCAGCCCCCATCGCCCAATCTTTTCGGTGTTCGCAACCTGTATGTTCCTGATGAAATTGATAAGGCGCTCCAACGCGGCATTGAGTTTCTATTGAAGACTCAACGTGTCGATGGAGCGATCGCCGATAAGACCAACAACCTTGCGATGACCGCGCTTTCAGTGATGGCGATGGCTTCCGTTGGGATGACACCATCAACCATCGGCAAACGTGGGCGGGCAATGGAGCGGGCAATCGAATATGTCCTTGATCATGATTTCCAAGACGCTCGCGGCTATTTCGACAACCGAGACGGCTCGCGAATGTACGGGCACGGTATCGTCACGCTGATGTTGACCGAATTGCTGGGAATGGGATCGACGCCTGATCAGAACGGCCGAATGCATGCCGCACTGGTGAACGCAATTAAGCTGATTTTGGCCGCGCAAAAAATCTTTAAACCCAAAAAGATGCAGGGTGGATGGCGTTACGCACCATCGAGCCAGGATTCGGATTTGTCGGTTTCTGTGTGGCAGCTGATGGCACTAAGATCGGCAAAAAATGACGGGATGCAGGTGCCGGGCGAGGCGATTGAACAAGCAATTGAGTTTCTAAAAAACTCTTACGCATCCCCCATCGATCGAAGCGGAGAGTTCCGCGATGCGGTCAGTGGATTTTGCTATCGGCCCGGAACTCGGAACGCTACTTTCACCATGACGGCGGCCGGTTTGTTGGCCCTGCAAGTTTGCGGACAATACGATTCGCCAATGGTCGGCGGTGCAACCGAGTGGCTGTTGACTCATCCACCAAAGATCAGCGAACGTTTTTTCTATTATGGAATCTACTACTACGCGCAAGCGATGCACCAGGTCGGCGGCGAAGCGGCCAAAGTCGCAGATAAACTGGTGCCCGAATTGCTAATCGAATCACAGCGAGACGATGGAAGCTGGATCGGGCGTGGCGGCGAAGAAAAGAACGTGGGTTCTGTTTACGCAACAACGCTGGCAATGCTTAGCCTGAGTGTGCGTTATCACTATCTACCGATCTACCAAAAATGATGCTTGGGAATGAGACGGCGGTAGGTGCATTAGAGCCAGCATCCGGTCACTAGAGCATTTTGAGAATTGATGTAGGCCGGAACAAGCGAAGCGCAGTTCAGGCAATTCAACCAGTTCAGGCAATTCAACAC
>CAYVAN010000223.1:0-6992 GCA_964449225.1 uncultured Rhodopirellula sp. | reverse complement strand
ATCATTGTCGGCCCCATCAAGAACTCGTAGCGAAACTCGCCAAGAGTTTCGGCACCAACCCATCGTCCGACGAAGGCCGAACGTCTTGGCGACGTTCGCTACGAAAGCGACCGCCGTCAAGCTCAACCGATCCCCATCATCAAGACGAATGACCGGCCCCATCAAGAACCCGTAGCGGAACTCGCCAAGAGTTTCGGCACCAACCCACCGCCCGACGATGGCCGAACGTCTTGGCGACGTTCGCTACGAAAGTTACCGCCTTCACACTCAACCGATCCCCAAAATCAAGCCCCGATCACCATCAAGAACCCGTAGCGGAACTCGCCAAGAGTTTCGGCACCAACCCACCGCCCGACGATGGCCGAACGTCTTGGCGACGTTCGCTACGAAAGCGACCGCCGTCAAGCTCAACTTGTTCTCATCATCAAGACAAAGAAAGGGAGAAGTCGCCCGGCAACTTTGCGGAGATTTCCTCCGCAGCAACATGCCTGGGGATGACCACCGAAAACAGGCGATTGCGGATACTGATACCCCTGAAGCCATCTCAGCATCCGCATGATCGCTCAAACGCCCACTACCAACTCGCGTTCCAACCGAACCGTGTATTGAGGTCGTCCAGCAGAAAGAATCTGCCCGGAACCTTGGCTGCCGCTTCTGCCAGTTTACCCTGGTAATCCCGGTAAGGCCTAAATTTAGAGTAGAGCCAGACGCTGAACGTTTCGGCTAGGTCTTCTCTATTGTTTGTCATCGCATAGTTCGATACGAAGTCGTTGTCGCGGGCAGCGAAGTAGTCCCACCAATTGGTCGTTTGGCCAGAAGAACGGACGCTTTCATGACTAAGCACAGGAGTTTGAATCGTCGCATGTGCCAGCTCATGGACCATAATTTCTTCAATCCACCCATGCTGGAACGAATTTTCTAGTCCCTGGGTGCCAATGATGATGCCTCCATAGCTCGAACCCTTCGCTCCGAAGCCAGCATCCACAAAGTAAAAAGCGTCAAAGCCTTCAAACATAAACGCAGGCAATTGCCCGAGAATTTTTCCGAAAGTTCTTGCCCAAAAATAGAACTCTTCGGGCGTGTATGAACCATCATCTCGAATCGGAATCTTGAACGTCGTATGGCCAAGATCCATCTTGAACATCCAAACATTTTCGTTTGACCAGTTTAAATTTGCGTCAGGAACCAAATGTTGCGTGTATTCATCGTAATAAGTCCTGACGTAAGTGCTGGGGTCGCTCGGCACGATGAAGTCTCGAAAGCCTTCCAGGTAGCCTGGCAAGTCGGGTACCGGCGGATTGTACAAATCGGGGACTTGAGCTTGAACGCTCTTTGACGTCACCAACGTCAGGGCACAGAAAGCAACCGCAATCAACGAAGTCCATTTTCCCTGACTGCACCGATTGAAAATCAATAAACCTTTTCGCATCGCAAATCCTTCGAGAAAGAGCCGAGTCGTTCGCTCAAAAAGCAAACCAACCATGTAAAAATAAAATCGGCAAGTTTTTTTACGGTGAATCATGTCACCCAAAAAAACCACCAAGGGTCGCCAGCGACCCGTTTGCCCTCAGGCAGCGGGGGGACGGATGCCAACCACTACCCCGCTGGCGTTTGTATCGGCTCTTCGTTTCGTCTCCAAGGAAATTCTAGGATACTTTTGGAACTTTTCAGTAAGTATACATAAACGCTACTTGAGACCATTAACACGCGCACACAAAAAAGCGAGTTGCGCTTAACCCAATCGATGCGATGATGGCGCTTATAGAACAACTGCACCGAAGAAACGGAGCCGAACCATGTAAGAAAATCAGACGAACATTTCGTCTGCATATCACCACAAAGACCGCTGATGAAGAAGCTAAACTTCAACGATCAACACATCACCCTTGCGTCCAAACAGGCCAACTTTGGAAGCGATGATCGACCTGGTCCGCCGCAAGCTGGCAATCGGCAAGTAGATGCTCTACCGATGCAAAAGAAGTTTGCCAAACAATCATTGTCGGCCCCATCAAGAACTCGTAGCGAAACTCGCCAAGAGTTTCGGCACACGTCCATCATCCGACGAAGGCCGAAAGTCTTGGCGACATTCGCTACGAAAGCTCCCGCCTTCACACTCAACCGATCCTTATCATCAAGCCCCAATTACCATCAAGAACCCGTAGCGAAACTCGCCAAGAGTTTCGGCACACGTCCATCATCCGACGAAAGCCGAAATTTTTGGCGACGTTCGCTACGACATTTTCCGCCTACCCACTTGATCAATCCCATGAAAACGAAATTCATTCTCCTTGGCGGTTTTCTGGGCGCTGGTAAAACCACGCTGGTCGGCCAATTGGCCCGGCGGTACATCGCGGACGGGAAAACCGTGGCGATTATCACCAACGATCAGGCTTCTGATCTGGTTGACACGCTGAATCTACGATCGCAAGGCTTTGATGTTGGCGAAGTCGCCGGTGCATGTTTCTGCTGTAGCTTCGATGACCTGGTCGAAACCGCCGGTAAGTTGGGGCAACAAGAAGCGCCCGACATCATCATCGCTGAACCCGTGGGCAGTTGCACGGACCTTGTCGCCACCGTCGTATTGCCGCTGCAACAAATCCTGGGCGATCGGTTTGACATGGCTCCCTTTGGCGTTTTGTTAAAACCATCACACGGAAAACGAATCCTGGCGAAAGCATCTAGCGGTGACAAAGCCCGCAGTGGATTCTCGCCCCAAGCTGAGTACATCTTTCGCAAACAACTTGAAGAAGCCGATTACTTGATGATCGGTCGTGCAGACCAGTTGACCGATGCGGAAGCCCTATCACTGACCGAGCGTCTTAGCGAAGTTGCCCCCGACGTTCCGATCGTTCGAGTCAGCCCTAAGACGGGCGAAGGGATCGATCAGGTACTTGGTTACATTGAATCGCCCATGATCGCTGGTCGTCGACGATTGGATATCGACTACGACACCTATGCCGAAGGTGAAGCAGAAATGGGCTGGGTCAACTTGTCCGCGACCGTGACGCCCCAGGCCGAAATCGATCTTGATGAAACAGTCACCGCGATCGTTAGCAATATCGCGGATTCGATCCGAGCGATTGACAACGCAACCATTGCCCATTTGAAAGCTTCGCTGATCGCCGACGACACGCAGGCGATTGCCAACGTGGTCAGCAATGATTCGGCGGTCGAAATCGGACTCCGCTCGGGCCGCCGCTGTGGGGGTCCGATGCGAGTCATCGTTAACGCGCGTGTTGCAATGGCCCCAGACGAACTTGAATCGCTATGCACCGTTTCGGTACACCAAACAGCGGCGGTATTTTCGGCCCAGGCAACTGGCGTCAGTGCACAGTCACTGCGCCCCGGACGGCCCACACCCACCCATCGAGTCACCTCGATCTAAACCCCAGGCCGAGATCAGATTTCCAATTGCGGCATCCCATGGCGGACGAAACAGCCAACGGCCCATTGAAAGGCAAGGTTAGAAGATCAGCGTCACTTTCATTAAATTAGTTGATTAGCTCGCCCCGGTTCTTGTGCGTCAAACACCCTGAACCGTGGCTAGCGGCAAAACAGCTAGTGATTCAAAAACCACGGTAGCCTCGTAGGCCGTCAAAAGCTGCTGTTGTGGTTCAAGGACCACGGTGGTTTTCCGCCAAAGTGGCATGGTCCATCCAGTCCAATCAATGCCCCACTTGTTTCAGCGAAACTTACCCATGATTGATTACATTTGCTCACAACACTCTTACCATCCCGACGTTCTGATTGTCGAAGCAAGTGGCAAGCTTGATTCCGTCACTTCAGAATACCTGCTCAACTGCATTGAATCGCTTGTCAAAGACGGCGCTGAAAAGATTGTGTTGGACTGCGGTGACTTAAATCACATCAACAGCATGGGCTTGGCGATGCTGGTCCGGGCGAACAGCCGGCTCCGTAAACAGGGCGGTACCATGTCGATCGCTTCGGCGTCTGGTCCCGTCGCGGAGGTTCTTCAACTGGTTCGCTTTGACCGCTTGTTTGGGTTTTTCCCCGACGTTGACGAAGCAGCCGCAGCGATTGCGTAGTCGGCAACTACGCAGCTGCCTGTGCGTTTGCTGAAACCGGCAGACGAATAATAAATGCGGTTCCACGTCCGACCGTGCTTTCGACTCGGATCCGACCACCGTGTGCGTCGATGATTTCTTTGCACGCGGCCAACCCAAGCCCGGTGCCACCTTTGCCGGAATCATCAGGCCCTTCTTTGGTGCTGTAGTAAGCATCAAAGATCCGCGGTAGGTCAGCCTTTTCGATTCCTGAACCAGAATCACGAACGATCAGTTCCGCGATTTCGTCGTTGTCACGGCTAGGCCCAAGCTTGACCAAGATCGTTCCACCGCCGTCCATCGCCTGTCGGGCATTGATCAAGAGATTCAACAACACACGGCTAATCTGGTTACCGCTAGCGTGAACCTTGGGAGTCGCTGGATCAATTTGGGTTTCAACGCTGACGCGATACCTTTGCATTTCGCGTTCCAGCAACACCATCGAACTGCTGATCAGTTCAGATAGGTCCGTTGGCTCGAACGACTCACTACGATTCTTTGCCTGGGCGAGGATCGTATTGGTAATTTTCGCAGCACGTTCCGACGCCGCCAAGATTTTGCTGAGCGCCTTATCGCGGCTGGCATCATCCCGGTTACGAATTCCAAGCTTGGCGTAATTGATCACGGTCATCAACACGTTGTTGTATTCGTGCGTCGCAGTGCTGGTCAATTCCCCCAGGGCCGCCATCGACTGCAACCGTCGCAGTTCGCCCTTTAAATACTGATTCTGGGCGATCAATTCAGTTGTGTCGGCTGCGTTGGGTTGCGAGCTCATGCGTTTCCAGCGTGGATTGATTTGAGATTTTAAGACAGGCTTTTGCGGCGTCTGTTGGGTCCGTTTTCGGGCGGTTTTCGGCCAGACGCCCGTGGTGGGTGTGTCCAGGATGATCTATCGGCGCGATCGTTGAATTTGCTACACGCTGAACCCAGGACGCGTTACCGCTTCGTGGTCCCCTACAAATTCTCAAGACGTCATTGTTCCCGTACTCAACGCCAGCGGATTTCCCAGGAATGTCAAACGGCACCACAAGCAGGCCCGGAAACGTTAGCGACAACGTTGTTGTTCGTCTTCACAAAGGCATCCAACAGGCCAAGGCAGCCGGTTTTGACGTACGGATGGAACCTTTGGGCGACGGTGAGGCTGGCTGGTGCCAAATCGGCAGCAAACGCATTCTTTTCCTGGACGCCGCTCAGACCGCCCAGGATCAATTAGACGAACTAAACGAAGCTTTAGAAAACTTTCGTCGCGCCGCGTAGCTTTCACCGAACGCGTAGCTTTCACCAAACGCGTAGCTTTCACCAAACAGGCTAAGAGCAAATCAGTTTTCAAGCGGGGCAATGTCGCTCGGCTCACCGAGCCAGCAGCGCTTTAGGCTCGGAGAACCGAGCGACAATGTGAAACACCCCAGGCTTGCAAAAGTGGTTTGCAAAAGTGGTTTGCCCTGCAACCAGGCTGCGTAGCCTTCCCGATCGGGACGCTTGCAATCAGAATAGGGTCGGCGGTCCGTCAGGATCAAGGTTTAGGGTGAGCGTCGTGGATCTTGTTAAAGACCCAAGCACGTCAGGATCTTTAACAAGATCCACTACCAGAAACTTTGGATTTGATGCACCACCAGTGAACGCTTCCTCGAATTGGTTTCCCACACGTATCATGCTGTTCGCATCATGCTGCACCAATAATGCCGCGTCAATCGTGCAGGACCAATCGGAAAGCCAAACAAGACAACATCGAAGCGAACTGCACGAACCGATTCCCTGATCCCAAGTGGTAGCAATTTTGTTTGGTAAACGAATGGGGCTAAAAGCAGCGGCGAAGTTTAGCCACCGCTTTGCAACATCGCACAAAGCGGGCGTCGACATTGTCCGCTTGCTTAAGACCGAAGCGGCGGTTGGACCTGCCCACCAAAAACGCGCCATGATGGAACTTGCCCACGGTGCCAGCAGGGGCGATCAGGTTCACGTCTTGATGCGAAAACAAAAACCGTACTTCCCGGTGCTGTTAACCGCGATGACAGCGGTGGGCGAAGAAACCGGCAAGCTGGACCGAGCTCTGTTCATCTTGGCTGATCACCTGCAAAAACGCTTGGACACTCGAAACAAGTTTGTCCGATCAATCGCGTGGCCCATGCTACAGCTCTTCGCAGGCATCATGGTCTTGTCGCTGGTAATCTACATCATGGGAATCCTAACGCCCGCCGGTGGCGGTCAGATGACTGATATCCTTGGCTTGGGGCTACGCGGCGGCAGCGGCGTGCTGTGGTTGTGGTTCTATGTCGGAATCGTGCTAGGATCGATCGCATTGGTCGTCCTTGCGTTCCTGCGAAACTTCGCTGGGCTACAAAACTTGGCTCCCATCCTTTACATGATTCCCAAGCTAGGACCAGCGATTCAAACCATCACGATTAGTCGGTTTTGTTGGACAATGGCGCTTTCGTTAGACGCCGGTCTGGATCCCATTCGATCGATCAGACTGTCGCTCGACAGCACAGGCAGCGAGTACTATCGGTCCGGTGGCGATGCTGCACGCGATGCCATCAAAAACGGAGCGACGCTTGCCAATGGGTTAAAAGCAACATCCGTATTCCCTGACGACTTCATTGCACGCGTCGACATTGCCGAACATTCAGGCACCGACGCCGAGTCCATGGAATACCTTGCCAAAGAATATGACGAACGTGCCGAAGCCGCCGTCAAGTTCATGACAGGATTTGCGACGGTGGTGATTCGCGTCACGATCGCTCTGTTCTTACTGTTCTTCATTTTCCGAATTTTTGGCATGTACCTGGGAGCACTCAATGATGCTGCACAACCCATCTAAAGCATTTACAAATTCGTTAGAGAAAGTAGGCCGGAACAAGCGAAGCGCAGTTCAGGCAATTGCATTAGACAGTGTTGGATTAGACAGTGTTGGACTAGACAGTGTTGGAT
>CAYVAN010000222.1:4176-7076 GCA_964449225.1 uncultured Rhodopirellula sp. | reverse complement strand
ACTTTAGGTTGCATCGATCCAACGTCCACAGCCAATCGAGTTGGGTTTGTGAGTCCGCGATCACATTGTGCGCGTCATTAAGAAATCGGCCAGCCGGAACCGCAACGCGGCCAAGTCGATGAATCGGCAGCATGCCAACGACTTGGTCGCCATCCTCCATGACAATGACGTCCACGTCACCCCGAGCCGCGTGAACGCAATCGAGAAAACCGAGCGAGAAAAATGGGGTTTTGAAATCTTGCTGTGTCGCGCGTAGCGTAACGAATCGATTACGAAGCGCGCTATCGACTTCGCTCCATGAAATGACCTCTGCGGCAGTGACACGGCTACTCAGCGAACGCTGCTGGGCAGCTGGCAAATGGATTGCCGACCCAATATCGATCGCGGACGGACGGATGGATTCATCCAACACAGAACTCAAGCCACTTTCCAACACATGTAGATAACAATGATCAGGACGCTAAACGTTTCGCCCTGTCAATCCAATCCTAGTTGGCAACCGAACAAACCCAAGTCTTGCTAGGGTAAACAGCTCGATGGCTGCAAAGAGATAACGAATGGGCCGATTATGACGACCAAAGGATCAAGATTTGGGTCGCCGCTTGGCCGAGACATAGTGAACTTGCATTTTGGGCAATGATTCAACAAACATTCGCCCATAGGGTTTGGAGTGAACACGAGGGTCCAAAACGACTACCATTCCCTTATCAGTCCGGGTTCGGATGAGGCGTCCAAAGCCTTGACGGAACTTGATGACTGCTTCGGGCAATTGGTACTGCGAAAACGGGTTACCGCCCCCTTCTTTGATCGCTTCCAATCTCGCTTGCAATAGCGGATGATCGGGAACCGCAAAGGGCAATTTCGTTATCACCACATTGGTAAGAGCGTTCCCGGGAACATCGACACCTTGCCAAAAACTATCGGTTCCAAAGAGCACGCCTCGGTCGGCACGTCGAAAGGCGTCGAGTAATTGAGTGCGGCTTTGCGTACCAGCTTGGCTGTAAAGCGTGATGTTCTTTTCCGACAACCAGCTCGACAACGCGTTCGCACACGATTGCAACAACTTATAGCTGGTGAACAACACAAACGCTTGGCCACCGGTGTGCCCAACGAACCGCTTGATTTGCTCTGGCAAAGCTTGCTCGAACATCGCACGATCCCGCGACGGGTCGGGCAGATCTTTCACGACAACCAGTTTGGCTTGTTCTTGGTAATTAAATGGACTGCCAACACGAACCGACAATCCACCGGTCAAACCAATGCGTGATCGGAAAAACGAAAAATTGTCATCAGCGGTCGCAAGCGTGGCGCTGGTCATCACGACGCTGCGAATTTCCTTGCTCTGGTAAAGTTCACTTCGCAACGTTTCACCCACGTTGATCGGCGAAGCACTCAATGTGACTCGATCGAGCCCGCGCCGTGTTCCAGTTCGTTCGACCCAGTAGACGCAAGCATCGACTTCTTGCCGAATCCAACTTCGCAATCCACCGGCAAGCGACATCGTCCGTTCGTACGCTGATTCAAAGTCCTTTCGCTCGGCTTCCGCCTTGATGCCCTTGGCAACTTTTTGCAGACCACTGGCCAGCGAATCCATTGCATCACTTAGCGGATTGTCGACGACATCAGGATGATGGACACGACCATTGGTTGAACCCGAATCCTCCCACCACTGCAACACGTCGGCAAACAGATTACTGGCGGCGAACCGGCAACGGTCCACCATTTGTTGAAGCGTTGATAGCTTCTTTTCGACCAACAATCCTTTTTGCGACTGGTCATTGTAGAGTTGATTAAAAAGGTAGTCGAATTGACCACTGGTTAATCGAATCCCCAAGTGGTCGCCGGCAACCGATTCGATCGTGTGACATTCGTCCAGGATCACTGCGTCGTAATCAGGCAAAATCGAAACCCCTTGCCGACGCAGTGCCAAGTCGCTGAAGAACATCGCATGATTGACAATCATTAACTGTGAATTCTGAGCACGGCGTCGAGCCTTAAAATAAAAGCAATCATTGTGATGCTTGCAGGCTCGCCGTAAACAATTGCTGGTGTCACTTTTGACTTCATCCCAGACTTGCGAATCAGGTTTGATCGGTAGCGTTGAAAGTGAACCGTCAGCGGTTTCTTTTGACCAAGCCTTGATGTCGCGAAGCTGTTGATGCTGTTGATCGGTCGTCATCAACGTCGTTGCCTTGGAAATGGCTCGTTCCATCCGCCGAATTGACAAATAGTTCGATCGGCCCTTGACCAACACTGCCGAAAATTCGCGAGGGATAACCGCGTTTAGAAGCGGAATGTCTTTTGCGATCAACTGTTCCTGAAGCGCGATGGTATGGGTGCTGATAAGTACCCGGCGCCGATCAGGTTCCTCAGCCTGATCTGCGGATTCCAGGTCGTCATCGCCTGGATTGCCGCCCGACGAATTGCCAGTGGACGTCGGACCGCCAACGCCCTCCACTTGATTCGCGGTCGCGTGCAGGATTGCGGGAACAAGATAAGCAAAACTTTTCCCTGTACCGGTTCCGGCTTCAGCGATTAAATGCTGTTCAGTCTTCAGCGCCTTGGCCACATCCCGAGCCATTTGCAACTGCTGATCCCGAACTTCGTAATCGGCTAGGCGCGCCGCAATCCGTCCATTTTCGCCAAGGATCGAATCAACCGTCATATCGTCAGTCAAGTTGATCTTCCTTGGAAAAGTTAGTGGACGTAGCAGCGTGCTGAAGTCTAACTCTTCTATCGCATCGGCGCAAGCCATACGCACACCCGGCCAGATCAAGGCCGTTTTTCACTTTAGAGTGTTCGCCATTGTCGCTCGGCTCTCCGAGCCGATAGCGCTATTGGCTCGAAGAAACGCTATCGGCTCGGAGAGCCGCCCGCCAAAGGCCCACGCTGTCGAATTT
>CAYVAN010000222.1:0-4166 GCA_964449225.1 uncultured Rhodopirellula sp. | reverse complement strand
TTTTGGCCCCCAAAACCCCCCCGGGGCGCGGCGCCCCGACCGACAATGGACAACGCTGTCGAATTAGTCCTCAACCGGTTGCATTACGATGGAGTACCAACCTGTTTTGTAGGTTTCAAAACCGGGTGACGCAGCGTGGCCGACGCACATCGTTTCGTTGGCAAAATCGGCAACATAGAAACCCTTGTCACTTGAGATGACTCGTTCGTACTCGGGTAAATTCAGCTTGCTGTTAATCTTGTTGTTTTGGTTGCTGGCCAGAATACGCCCCTGACGATCGCAGATATAGGCTCTTGTCGTTGCCATGTCAGACGGTTGAATGGGCATCTGGGTCAAAATCGGCTCAGCCAATCCGGTCCAGTTGAACAGAATGCCTAGCGCGCCAAGCAATTCACCACGGGCGTTGCCACTGTCACGAACGCCGCAAGAGTAGATCAACGACGGTTGGTTATTGCACAGAGTAGATTCATGAGCGGATTGAAATCCGTATTCATCACCTGATTGAGTTGCCATTGCCTGGGTAAACCATTCAGCACGGTTTTCTGATTTCCCGACGCTCGAAAAGTTTCTGGGGCGACCGTTCGCTACAACTTTTCCTGCACGATCACAAAGCACTAAATCGTGGTAGACAGTATAGGCGTCCAGAATCACGCCCAATCGTTTCGATGCGAAATTCAAACGATCAGCATTCGGATCGGTCAGTGCATCAACCAGGCTGGCATCGGTCGCCCACCAACGGACATCGCAAGTACGTTCGTAGAGGTTGCGGTCGATCAAGTCGATGTTCACTAAAGCGAGATCACTTAGTCGTGTGCCGCGGATGGTGACGTCGATCAAGCTCATCAAGTTTGATGACTTTTCGCGAGTTCGATGTGACATGTCACTCGCAATCGTCGACGTTTTCGCGGATAGAGTTTGCATCTCTTGCGCGACGACTCCGAAAGCCGCGCCCAAGGATCCCGCGCGAGCGGCTTCGATGCGAGCATTGAGGGCTAAGACCTTTGTTTCGGAGTTGACGCTTTCGATTTCGTCAATCGCAGATTCCAACGCGTCAGAAAGGTCTTTCACCATCTGCGTCACATCTTGTTCGGTGTGACTGCTCGATGAATCGGTGACTTTAGCCGTAGGTGCGGATTTTCCGGCATCGGTGTCAGCAGAATAGTTGGGCGCGTCGCTGATCGCGCTAGAGTTAGAGGCGGTGGACATTGGGGACCGTTGGGGAGTGTGGGGTGAGGAGGATTTTTTTGACTGCATGAAACAGGCCTGTTTCTGCTCGGTTCGTTCCGCCTAGATCGGTACCGAAGACCTGTCGATGGAGAGTCTCTCCGGTCTCTAGTTTGAAACTTCGTTTCAGAAAGTCAAAGAGAACAAACAGAACTTGATGCAAATCTGCCAGTCGTTGGCAAACGTCAACGGAGTGACCTGTGCGAACGGTTGGTAGAAATTTTTCCTAAAGTCTCAGCCGCAACTGTCGCTTACTTCGCAAAGCCACGCTGCGATACGTGCATCAACGCTTGATGCATGGTGCATCAACGCCTGATGCATGGTGCAGGGCATGCTAGTTTTTCAAGCTGGGGCATCGTCAGTAAGAAGCGATCGCCGCGTGGGCGCTCGGTTTCCCTGCAATCGCCAAAGCTCTGCGCGAGCTTCGCTACGGCAACACGGTGTCCAAGGTGAAAAACTGATTTTCCCTGATACATGGTGGTACCTCCTGCATTGCAGAAACATGACTTGGTTTGATGCAGAGATCGCTGAAAGCTTTTAGTGCAAAGATCGCCTTCGACCGCCAAGTTCTGCCGATGCTAGAACAACGATACCAAAAGGAATCATCGGCAAAATCAGACAAAGTACCGTCATTGCTGCAAGCTATGTGCAAGGTTTAAGCGGAGTCTGTAGCTCTCGGCTGCCGACATTGCACCAGCGCATGGGATTTCGATGACCACACAATCCGTGACCGTTTCCGATTCGTTTTCACCATCTGAAATTCAGGCGGATTCTCCCGTCGCGAAGACGTCCATATTCTGGTTTGCCGTATCCACGCTTCTGGGTGCATTCCTAGTTTTTCAAGTTCAGCCGGTCATTAGCAAATGCGTCCTGCCTTGGTTCGGTGGAACGCCTGCGGTTTGGACAACGTGCATGCTGTTTTTTCAGCTGTTGCTTTTTGGTGGTTATCTTTACGCGCACTGTTTAAGAACTTTTTGCAAGCCTGCACTGCATGCGATCATACATTTGACCTTGCTCAGCACCGCTGTTCTGCTTCTTCCCATTCAGCCATCAGACGCCTGGAAACCATCCGGCTCAGAAACGCCAACGATCTATTTGTTGTGGATGCTATTGGCCCACGTCGGTCTGCCCTACTTTGTGCTTTCCAGCACGGGGCCGTTGGTTCAAGCCTGGCTTAGTTATCAAGACAGTTCCGATCGAGTGTATCGACTTTACGCGCTATCCAACGCTGGATCACTAGTCGCACTGCTTAGTTACCCGTTCGTCGTCGAACCGATCCTATCGGTTTCTCAGCAAAGCACCACTTGGTCATTGATGCTTTGTGCGTTCCTGTTGGTCATTGGAATGGTCGCAATCAAGCAATTCAAAGTGAAACAAAGTTCGCCGGAGAAATTCCCGGAGAAAACACCGGAGAAAACACCGCAGAATAATTCAATCGAAGATCACCAACGCAATGCTCTTTCACCGGTGTCGGTAAGTTGGAAAACTCGTTTGGCTTGGATCGGTTTCCCTGCGATGGCATCGACGATGTTGCTGGTTGTCACCAATCACGTTTGCCAAGATGTGGCAGTCGTGCCTTTCTTGTGGGTGCTTCCATTAAGCCTTTATCTGTTAAGTTTTATTATCTGTTTTGATTCGCCCCATTGGTACCGTCCCAAGTTGATCTCCGTGGTGACGGTCTTTGCGGTTGCTGCGATTGAGATGAAGGAAATGATTCCCGAGCACTTCAAGCTGGTGTCGTTGGTCATTTCCTTTATGGTCTTTTTGCTTGGCATTTGTCTGATGTGCCACGGCGAAGTTGCGCGTTTGAAACCGCCTGCCCGATTGTTGACTCAGTACTACACGTTGTTGTCGGCTGGCGGAGCAATCGGTGGTCTGATCGTCGCAGTGTTCTGCCCATTGCTATTTGATAGTTTTATTGAATTGCCTATCTCAATGATCTTGGCCAAAGGATTGATCTTTGTGCTATTTGTCGCTGTCAAAGGTTGGAAAGTCCCCGCCTATGACTGGGAACGCGCTTATCGCTTACGCTACTTTGCAGCTGCATTGGTTGCTGCGCCGATGATTGGTGTGATCAACGGTGGGGGTGATGAAACTGTCGCTTCGGAGCGTAACTTCTTTGGAATGCTGCGGGTTCTAAAGAACGACAACGGACTTCAACTCGTTCACGGTAGCACCATTCACGGCATGCAGCGGACGGGCGAGCATGCTCAACAACCCACGACTTATTACAGCAGCGTTAGCGGAGTCGGACGAGTCACCGAGTTGCTTCAGGAACGCCAAGATTCGCTAGAAATTGGAGTGGTCGGTCTTGGTTGCGGCGTTCTAACCAGCTACGGACGGCAAAGCGATCACTTCGATTTGGTCGAAATCAATCCTGCGGTCGTTGACATTGCGAAAAAACACTTCTCATTCATGCAAGAAAGCGAATCCGATTTAACTCACCACCTTGGTGACGGTCGCTTGGTGTTGGAACGAATGACCGACAAGCAGTTCGACTTGTTGGTGCTGGATGCGTTTAGCAGCGATGCAATTCCTGCGCACCTTTTAACGATCGAGGCGATCAAACTGTTTCGGTCTCGTTTGGCAGAATCAGGCGTCCTTGCAATTCATGTATCCAACAGCCACCTCGATTTGGCGCCGTTGGTCCACCGCATGTGCGCTTCGGTCGGTATGACTGCCCGGACGATCCGCAGCGAGGGTGACAAAGAGCTTTGTACCAGCAAAGCGGTTTGGATCCTGATCACCGAACCCGCCAACAAAATCTGGAACAGTGATCGACTTGCCGATGGTACCTCGCCGACGCAAGAACAGTTGAAAACGGCACCTTTTTGGACTGATCAACATCACAACTTGGTGAGCGTACTTCGCGCTTGGTAGACGAAGCTCCACTAAGCTGAATCTTGCACATCGCCTCAAAGTAGTCTCCTCCTCGATCAAAA
>CAYVAN010000221.1:0-7089 GCA_964449225.1 uncultured Rhodopirellula sp. | reverse complement strand
AAAAAGGCATTCAGCGTTTCACAGCTTCAACAGGACTTGTGGGTAAAGACAAGCTCAAGCCGCTTCGGCGCAGACCCACCATTCCCCTTGTAAAAAAAGAGGGTCAAAAAAAAGAGGGTCAGGAGCGTTTTAAGGTATCTGCTCCTGACCCCTTTTTTTTGTGGGGTTTGGTGAGATGGGGTGTTTGATGCCAGTTTCTTAGCGGTAGCTGCCTGGTTTTGGTTTGGCCAGGTTGGCTGGGGTGGCCATGTTGACGCTTTTCATTTCCATCGATTCGATCATCATCGTGGATGGTCGGACGACGGCGGATTTGACTGCCATGTTGATTCTTAGTTGACCGGCTGGCGTGAATTGCTTGATCACGGCGGGTCGGTTGGGGGTTCCGAAGAGCGTGAATAGGTCTTTGGATGCGGCGTAAGAAGCTCGGTTGGCGGTGGTTTCCAGTAAGCCACGATCGCTCTTTGTCCTCAGGATGATGCCTGAGATTGCTTGGACTTGCCACGGCATTGAGGCTTGGGAACCGCCAAGGGATGATGGGCCGGCTGGCTCCAATGCGAGCTGTAGTTGTTCGCAGTCCATGGTCGATTCATCAATGGCAAGCGTGTTCATGTCGGCGGCGCTGAATGCATCGTCCCAGTGGCTGACCGGTTTCATCCCGATTCGGACTCCGCGTCCAAACGTCAAACGCCGTGCCTGCATGTCGGCTTCCATCGCGTTGTTGAATGTCAGATGGATTCCGGTCAGCGGTCGATCGGCATCGTCAATCATCGTGGCGGTGGCGTCGGACCGAAGGGGGCCACGGCTGTTTGATCTTTGCGATGGCATCCAACCGCGGTACCAACCAGGCCCGCTGCCAAGCAAGCGTCCGCCGCCCACGTTGCTGGCGGTTTGTGCAGTGTCAATCGAAGCAGCGGTAGCATTCGGAGACATTGCCCCAGACACCTTAGAACCAGGCACCTTAGTCCCTGACAACTCGCTCCCTGGGAACATTGTCAGCTCGGCGGCTTGAATCAAGTGCTTGGCTTCCAATGCACCGTCACCTGCTCGCTGCATCGCTTTGACCAAGACCGGTCGAGCGTCGGATTGTTGGATCGCGATCGATTGAATTTCTGCATTCTTTAGCGATCCAAAGTCACTCAGTGAGACACCGTCGGAAAGGTTGACCTTCAAACGGTCTCCCTTGACATTGAAATCCCATTGTTCACGGGCCCGGATCATGGTTGCTGTGATATCGATGCCATCGGACAATTCGATTGATCGCCCGTCGAAAGTCATTTCGCCTTGCCAGCGGCAATACGGCGGCCGAGCCCAGCGGATCATGTTGTCCGTATTGGTTGACTGGTCGTTGACGCCCTTGGCCAAGCCGGTGGGTAAGACCTGAGTTGGGATCTGAAATTGCCCTGATTCGGGAATCCAGATCATATTTTCGGTTGGGCGAACCTGGATGATGCGTCCGATGAAAAAACCGTCGCCGATATCAAACCGTGCTGGTTGTTCGGGGCTGCTGGTCAATTCCAGCACATCGTCGCCAGCACCGTCCAGCAAACGCAAAAGGTCGGCCGACAGTTCAACAGGCATCATCGCATCAGCAGTCGCCAAAGAATGTTTGACTTGGACGTTGCCTTCGACTCGCAGACTCTTGGCGCTCAACCCGGCGGTGTTGCGTCTGAGAACTGCTTGGATCGTGTCGCCTCGCATGAATGGACGCGGGCGAGCGGCGGGCACTTCCATCGGCTTGCTGCCAGCGATCTGCGAACCGGGTTGGGACATTGATTCGGGCGTTGGTTGCGAAACCCATTGCCGCAGCGGCGACGGCGCGGAGGTTGGTCCACCAAGGGTTTTGCGAACAGGATCAGCTTCGCTGACAAACAGCAATCGCAAGAAATCCGTTTCCGCAATGATCGCTGACGTGTTGACCTCGACGTTTCCGGTTACATTGAATTCGCTTGGAACCAAGGTGGTTTCTGCTTGGCCGCTACGAGATAAGTTGACTGCACCGGGTGCTTTCCGAGCCTTTTCCGGCGTCAAGATCGCATGCAGACTGTCTGCTTTAAATGTGCCACCGTCAACAAACTCGGCCGCGAAATCGCCGTCAACGTTGATGTCGATATCAACATCCAGGTCATTGATACTCGGCATGCCACGCGGTCGGACTTGCAGGCTCGTGTTCCAGCGGGCTTCTTTGATGGAAATTTTCGGGTCATCAATCTTGACGATCCCCGCCCCCAGGACGCTTAGAGTGCCAATCAATTGCGGTCGCGTTGGATCGAAGTCGTAGTTAATTCCTGCCAAGCCAGCCCAAATCGAACCACGTCTTAGACGGATACCTTGCTGGCCCGACGCGCGGAGTTTTCCGGTGCGGGCGTCCAGCATAATGTTGTCAGCGGAAATCGATGTATCAAAGCTTGGCAGTACCGCGTTGGCTGGTCGGTTTTCAGAGGACTTACCGACGGCGGTAAGCTTGTTGACCCAGTCGAGCGGACCATTGCGAACGATCGATTGATTCGCAGGATCGTTGAGCCAAAGCTGTAATTGGTCACAATCAAACCGGTCAATGAATCCCGAAGCAGAGTGATGAACCAGAGCAACGCTGTCACTTAGTGTCAAATGGTCGAGTGCGAAATCATATTCGATCCGGCCTTTGCATCCGATTGAGACTGTGCCCTTGTCGTTGGCGGAAGGATTGACGGATTGAGATTGGCTTAGCGGAAGCGTTAGTTCGTCCAAGTAGATTAGTTCCATTCGGTCCATGATCGAATGGGCATCACCGCCGCCTTTGGATGGATCGCGGGCGAAGTGGATGGTCAGATCACTGCCGACCAATCGGGCACCGCCGACCTGCATCGTGATTGAATCGGTGGTCCAGATTTTTCGTTTGTCGATACCAACGTTAGAAGTAACCAGATCGATGTTACGCCCGGCTGTTCTGTTTGTGGATTCTTCGCCGGTGTTGCTTTGGGGTGCTTTTCGGTACAGGTGGACGTCACCGATCATTCGCCCGCGTTCAATCGGCGGCGCACCGCCGCTCATGACGTCAAGCGAGGCGCTGAACTTGATTTCGGCACCCTGGTTGGCTTCCAAAATCAGCGGCTCGGTTGACTTGTTGCTGGACATCCCTCGGCCCATCACGACGGAAATTGGCCAAAGTTTCCATTGGTCGCTGGACGTCTGTTCCCACTTTTCAAACAGCAGCATTCCGTCGGCGGTTTGTAGGACTTTGCACGACCCACGCTGCCAGCTTCCTTCGGGGAACAGGTCCGTCAACGACGCGTCCATGCGAAGGCTCTGGGCCGGTTTGATCGGGATCGATTCAGCGACCGGTGGCTGGATCAGCGGCACGAGCGTGTTTTGGTAAACGACGGCCAGGGCTGACAATAGAATCAGTGCGAAAAGGTATTGCGTCAGCCGTTTCATAAGGCGTCGAGATGCTCCTGCCAGCGGTCGGATTGGCGCATCATCGTTTCGATCAATTCGCGAATCACGCCGGTTCCGCCGTCACGCTGGAGTATCCAATCGGCGGCTTCGATAACATCCACCGACGCGTCGGCAGGCGCAACGGACAGGCCGACGTGTTTCATGACTGCTAAATCAGGAAGGTCATCGCCGATGTAGCAAACCTGTTCGGGGGTTAGTTTCCAATCGGCGATCGCAGTCGCTGCGGCCGACCACTTTTGCTCGAACCCCTGCATCACGGTTTTGATCCCAAGTTCATCAGCGCGTCGTTGGACGATGGGGCTGTTGCGAGCGGTCAGGATTCCAAAATGCAAACCGCTTTTCATCCACGATTTGATTGCGAGACCGTCACGGGCATGGAATTGTTTGGTTTCGATTCCCGCAGAGTCGTAGGTAATCCGACCGTCGGTCATCACTCCATCAACGTCCGATAAGATCGCTCGGATGGGAGCAATCTTGGTTCGCAGTTCGGGTGTTTGGATGCTTTTCATATTGTAAGTTTAGGATTCATTCGTCACGAACGCGATTTAACAATGGTCTGATTTTCCTGGAAATGGAACCGCCATTGGTTTGGCGAAATCTTCCTCGCGGTATCCGTCTGCCAGCCCGATCACGTCGGTGATATCGACCAAGCCTACTGGCTTTCCCTCGTCATCAACCACGGGCAATTCGCTAATACGGCGTTTGGACATCATCGCGATCGCATCCTGCAGCAGCATGTCTGAATCGACGGTTGTGGGGGACGCGGTCATGCGATCAGCGATCGGTCGGTCCAGGGCCGATTCGTCGCGTGATTCCAGTAAGCGTGCCAGATCGCTGTCAGTAAAAATCCCACACAGATATTCGTTGTCATCGACCAGCATGATGGCTCCGGTGCGACGCCCGGTCTTGGTTTGCGAAACCATGGCTTGCCGAATGGTTGTTTTACGGTCGGCGACTCGGCATTGGGTCAACGGGCGCATGATCTGGTGAACGTTGGCGAGTTTTTTGCCTAGCGCTCCACCGGGGTGGAATTTGGCAAAATCTTGCGGAGTGAATTTTCGTAATCGGCTAGCCAGCATGGCGATGGCGTCACCTACGGCCATCATTACGGTGGTGCTGGTGGTTGGGGCCAGGCCGTGGACACAGGCTTCGTCGTGTTTTCCCATCGAAACGACGACGTCGGCGGCGGCGGCCAGTGGGTTATCATCGCTGGCGGTGATTGCGATCAATCCTGCACTGTGGCATCGCAAGTGAGAAGCGATTTGGACGACCTCTTCACTGCGGCCCGAATTGCTTAGAGCCCAGACGACATCATTGTCTCTCAATCGCCCAAGGTCACCATGAATGGCTTCGGTTGGATGTAAGAAATGGGCTGGCGATCCCGTGCTGGCCAGCGTGGCGACAAGTTTTTGCCCGACCAGGCCAGCCTTGCCAACGCCGGTGACAACAATGTTGCCTTGGCATTCCGCGGTCATTTCGGCCGCAGTGACAGCCTGGGGCGAAAGTGCCTTGCTGGTCGCGATCAACGCTTGGCCCTCGTCGGCAACAATTTGACGGATTGCCGCCAATCGCTCGATCAGTGTCGCTGGAAACGGCAATTCGCTTGTCGATTTGGATGCAGCAGAAGTGGACACGTCGAGCGATCCTTGCTCTAGCGGGGGACTGTTGAAAACGGCACGGGTTTCTCATGCTGGCATGATCGTACCTGGATGGCTGGCGCAATCACAAGCCGGATCTGGTTCGTGAAACACCGCAATTTGTGCCAGTTCCAGTTAATTTGGCGTAAAACGCTCTGAACGGTGGATTAGCCGTTTCCCGCCTTGTCAAAATTCATGGATCTCCGTATCTTCTTAGATCTGCAAATCACTTTGAAACCAACCGATTCGGGTATTTTTGATGACAATGGACCAGAGTCTCCGCGTGAAAGCCGGGGCGATTAAGAACCGCAATGTAATGACTCGCGCCGAACGCGTCGCGCGGTTGAAGGAACTCGGCCAATTCGACGAAGGTAGTTCGATCGTTGGCATGCCGAAGGTCCGCGTGGTCAAGGTTTCGCTGAAGCGTAAGAAGAAGGTCAAGAAGGCCGATGACGAAAAGAAGTAGCATTCGTTAGTCGCGCCGACTTTCCGAAGCCGATCGTTCAAAGCCGATGCTGCGTTCTTCCACGAACGCCATCGGCTTTTTTTGTTGCAGGCGGTGACCTGCCAGTGTGCCCCCAGTTACCGTGCCCCCAGTTACCGTGGCTGCTCTGTGGCGGTTCCTGTGTGACGGTTCAATGGGACGCATCGTCGTAAATCATGTTAAAGATTCTGGACCTTCGGGATCTTTAATAAGGCTCACTTCGTAGAAATCGCCTATGATCGACCTTTTGTTTCAGTGACATCGAAAATCACTTATCGACAACCCTTTCCCCATCAATCAGGATGATTCGCATGAGCGAGTCTGTTTGCGAAAAAACCGGTGCTGAAATCGGCAACGAAACCAACTTGATGGACGACATCGCTGGTGACGCGATGCCAGCGGATGGCTCGGTTAGTATCGATCCGCAGGCGTTGCCACGGCCCGAAGCGACCAACCCGTACAAGGTGATGTGGTCGTACACGATCGTTTTAGCCGCAGTCCATTTGATTGCCCTGTATGCGATCTTGCCGTGGACCTACGCCTATTTGTTTACATGGTCTGGGCTGATTCTCGGTATCCTTGGTCACTTTGTCTTTGGGATGCTTGGGATCACGATTGGTTACCACCGTTTGCTGACCCACCGTGGGTTTACATGTCCGAAATGGTTAGAGCATTCGCTGGCGATTTTAGGGATGTGTAATTTGCAGGATTCCCCCGCCCGCTGGGTTGCGATTCACCGCATGCACCACCAACACAGCGATCATCAACCCGATCCACACTCGCCATTGGTCAGCTTTCTGTGGGGGCATGTTGGCTGGGTGATTTGTCGGCACAAGGAACTCGATCGCACGTCACACTACGAACGTTACGTCCGCGACCTGCTACGCGATCCGTTCTATTTGAAGCTTGAACGCCGCGATGGTTGGTTCTTTGTCTTTTTGGCTCACAGTTTTGTGATCACTTTGGCAGGCTTAATTTTTGGCTATGCCGTCAGCGGCGGTGTGGCCAGCGAAGCGGTTCGTTACGCGGCTAGCTGGACGGTTTGGGCGGTTGCCGTTCGGACTGTCTTTGTGCTGCACGGAACTTGGTCAGTCAATTCGTTGTCGCACGTGTTCGGCTATCGGAACTACAAGACTCGTGATCACAGCACAAATAATTGGCTGGTCGCGATATTTTCGCATGGTGAGGGTTGGCACAACAACCACCACGCTCAACCACGTTCGGCGGCTCACGGTCACCGTTGGTGGGAATTCGATATGTCGTGGCGAATTATCCAAGGTTTGGAACTGGTCGGTTTGGCGAAAAATGTCGTTCGGCCGAAGCAGTAGGGAATTGCTGTTTGAGCCGCTCAGTGTCATTCGGCTGGGGCCGATCCGTTTATCGATTTTGGGATGTCATCAGTACATAGCGATCGCCGCTTAGGCGTTCGGTTTCCCTGCAATCGCTTCATGACCTCCATGGCAACGTATTTCGGCCGGGGAAAATTAATTTTTTCCACTTTGGAGTGTTTGCCATTGTCGCAAGGCTATGCGG
>CAYVAN010000220.1:0-7142 GCA_964449225.1 uncultured Rhodopirellula sp. | reverse complement strand
GATCGAAACCGTCGGTGTGGCCAACAATTCGTCGATCGAAGCCTGGACGTGATTCCAATCCACACTGACGGCATCGCCGGCGGGAGCCGTCACGATGTAGTCACCGCAATCCAATTGAGCTTTCCCGAATCCATCGGGTAACTTTCGGACGCTGCGAATGGTCAGCCCAGGTTGGTTATCATCCACTAATCGCTTCATCAAGTCAGCGGGTGACAGTTCTTCGGCCAGCTCTAGTTCGACGACTTCGTCAAGCGATTCAACGCCAAGCGCCAATGCGGAAGGGAACGCAATTCGGGGCTTCGGATGAAACCCCTCGGTCATTGACAGTTTTAACGAAGCACGACGGACCAAACGCTCCCAAAGCGTGGCCAAGTCGCGGTGGCTGATCCACCGCAACAAACCGGTCTTTCCAAACCGGATCCGATAACGAATTCGCAGCACCGGGGCGGGTGTGGTTTGCAATGGCGTTTCCAACGTTTCGCTTTCAGCCTGATCACTCATTCGACCACCAATTCGGGCACAAGTTCAGCAAGTTGATTTAGCAAATACATATCGACGTCTCGGGCGGCTTCCAACGTCATCGCCCTTTTGGCGATTTCCTCGCATTTTGTGATCGAAACAGAACGGATGGTTTTCTTAATCGTTGGGATCGCTGACGGCGGAACGCTCAAACTTCGAACCCCCAGCCCCAACAGCAACAGCGCCCGGCCCGGCATGCTGCTCATTTCGCCGCACACCGCCAGCGGCAAGTCACATGACTTTGAGACTTCGATGCAGGAACGAACCAGACGTAACACGGCCGGATCAGAAGATTGATACAAATCAGCGACGTATTCGTTCCCGCGGTCAACCGCCAAGGCGTACTGCGCCAAATCGTTCGTACCAATGCTAAAGAAGTCAACTTCTTTGGCGAACATGTCCAGCATGATGACCGCAGCGGGCACTTCGACCATCATGCCGACCGGAATGTCACCACGGAACGGAACGCCAGCATCTTTTAAATCTTCGGCCACTAGGTTTAGCAACATGCGTGCTTGGCGAAGTTCGGCGATGGTCGTAATCAGCGGGAACATGACGCGAATGTCGCCGTGAACAGCGGCACGCAGGATCGCACGCAATTGAGGCCGAAATAGGTCCAGATTCCTCAGGCTCAACCGGATGCTTCGCAGCCCAAGGCATGGATTGTGTTCGTTTTCGGCCAGCGGACGATGCCCCATTTTGTCCGCACCCAAATCCAGGGTACGAATGACTACTGGACGACCTTTCATCGCTTGGACAACTTCGCTGTACGCGTTGTAGTGATCCTTTTCGCTTGGTTCGTCTTCGCTGGACAAGTACAAAAACTCGGTTCGATACAAACCGATGCCATCGGCCCCGCGGGCAACAGCGGCTTTTGTTTCGTGAGGGAATTCAATGTTCGCCGACAAACGCACGCGAACACCATCAGCGGTTTCGGCCGGCAGTTCATGCAGTTCCGCCAACCGCTCGCTCAGTGACACCCGTGCCATGCGCCGCTGGCGATAGCTGGCAATCGTTGCCTCATCGGGGTCCACAATCACGCGACCGCGATCACCATCGACGATGATCACGACACCATTGCTGACCGTATCAATGAACCGCCCAATCCCGACGACCGCGGGCAACTCCAACCCCTTGGCGACGATCGCTGTGTGACCACCACTGCCCCCGGTTTCGGTACAAAACCCTTGAACATGATCACGATCCAAGTTCGCTGTTTCGCTGGGCGTCAACGTGCGAGCCAACACGATCGTGGGCTCGTTTAAATCCGCCAGCGGCGGACGACTGACCGCGCCAAGTTCAAACAACAATTGCTTTTCGATGTCCAGGACATCTTCGGCACGATCGGCCAGCAAGGGATTGGCCAACCGCCGCAGCGCCCCGGCGTAGTTTTGAAGCACTCGATTGACGGCGTAAGCGGCGGATTCGTTGTCATTTTGAATCCTGCGCCGCAATTCGGCGTGCAATCGCGGATCGTTCAGCATTTGCAGTTGCGCTGCAAAGATATTGCCGGTGTCTTCGCCAGCCGCTGCCGACGTCGATGCCTGGTTTTCGCGAAGCCGAGATCCAACCGCTTTACAGGCATTGAACAGGCGCGTGAATTCCCCCTCCGCTTCACCAGCGGGCACAAGAATGTTAGGGACACGATATCCTTCGGTATCCAGCACTAATGCTGGACCAATCGCGACTCCTGACGAGACGGGAATGCCTTGTAATTCGATCATGGTCCAGGCGCGATCGACCGGTCGCAAGCGATTACCGCTGCCCGGTCTAGCCGATAGACTGATCCGTCGTTGTTAGGTTTAGGTGATTTGTGAAAAAGGGATCACAAGCCGCACCTGACTCAAAAAGTCTGCCCCTGTGTTGACCCGTTGCCAGGGGTTGACCCGTTGCCAGGGGTTGACCCGTTGCTTGGGGTCGACCCATTGCTTGGGGATGGCCCGTCGTCCTGGTTTGGCGTGCCCTGGTCGGTAGCTTCATTGGCACCATCGCCGTCTGTTTCTTCGCTAACGGCAAAGCCGCTCTCGAATAGCGAGGTGATGCACTTGAGTGCCTCCGCCGCATCAGCACCTTCGGCTTCGATCTTCAATTCGGTGCCCTGATCGGCCCCCAACGTGATCAAAGACAAGATGCTTTTGCAGTCCACCATTTCAGAATTCTTGCCGATAAAGATCGACGAAGTGTATTGATTGGCGGTACGAACCAGTAGATCCGCTGGGCGAAGGTGCAACCCTTCTGGGTTCAACACGGTAACGATTTGTTTCAAAGGTGCTGTGCTCATTAGCCCGAGACGAATTGATTGTCGTCGGCTTCTTGCAACAATTGCTGAATGTCAGCGGGAGCCTTGCTCTGTTTTAGGAACCGGCAAAAAGTATCGTCGCGTAATTGGCGAGAAATGTTTTCAAGGGCTCGCAAGTGATCGCCGGGACGTTCCGGAGGACTGATCAACAGAAAGAACAGTTGAACGCGTTCGCCATCAAGCGAATCAAAGTCGACACCATCCGTGGAAACGCCCACTGTGCCGACCAACTTTTGCACGCTGGGGTGCTTGGTGTGAGGAACGGCAACGCCGCGGCCGATGCCGGTGCTGCCCAATTCTTCTCGCTTCATAATCGAAGCGATGATGTCATCCTTTTGGTCGGCCGCGATCTCACCAGCGTCGGCAAGAGCTTGGACCAATTCGGTGATAACTGCGTCTTTGGTGTGCGAAGACAGTTCCGCTTGAATAGCGGTCGGAGTGATAAAATCTGCGAACTTCATGATAGGAAATTATTTCCACGAGTGGGGTGCGGTGTAATGTCGATCTTCCTGACGTTAAATCAGGAAACGTTGATCGAATGACGACGGCGTTTATTCCTCGTCAGCAACGATCGGTTCAATGTGTTTGATTCCAGTGGCTCGGTGACCAGTTTTCTTCTCTTTGATTTTTCGCAGTTGCTGTTCCACCTTAGGGATGGTCAGGTCGATCGCGGAGATCACGGTGTTCGATTCGGCCGAAGCGACCGGGTTGTCGGAACCCTCCACCGAAACTTTGATTTCCACCATCGGCTTGTCCAACTGTTTCAGGTCAATCGTGACGTCGATCGAATTAATGCGATCATACAGACGCCGAAGCTTTTCAACCTTTTCGACGACGATTGGCTGGTCGCCAGGTTGAAGGTTGCCGTGTCTTGCTGAAACATTGACCTGCATAAGGTGTCTCTCCGTGCGGTGAATCCGTGCATTGATTAGAGGGTCGGTCGGCTGGGACATTTTGCGTCATCAACCGCCCGACACTGGACTGACCTTATCATAAGTGATCCTGGTCCCCAAGAATAGCGAACCTTGCCAGAAGAAGTCACCAAGAAGTGGCAGTGACCCACCGCTTGGAGCCAATCGCTCCGAGCCAATCGTTCGGAGTGAATCGTTGGGAGCAGAAGATATCGGAGCAGTCCACACAGAAGCCCCATGCAGATTTCACGACGTTGATTGACAAACTGAACCGTAAACTCTGAATCGTAGTCCCAGTGGCAGAATAAACTTGCCCGTGGTACGCTCTAGGCCGACCTGGCGGCCAAGCGGTGCTTTGCTGCCGGATCCCGTTAATTCACCCGTAAACCATTACTCTGAACCCCGATCCGCACATGGCCCGCAAGGTCGTTAGTCGAAAGGCAGTAGCTGCCGAGGCGGAAGCCGCCCAAAAGCTCATTTCCGATGCCAAAGCAAAGAAAAAAGCAGGCAAAAGAACGAAGAAGAGTGCAGCCGACTTAAGGTTGCGTCTCTACTGGGGTGTGTTCAGTCAAAACCTCAAACGCGTCGCCGTTTTCGAATTCGATCAGAAAGAAGACGCTGACAAGCGAGCTGTCGAGCTTAGCAAGGGCGGAAAATCCCCTCACTTTGTCCAGAAAGTCAAAGAAGAGATCAAGCCAGAGTAGGAAAATGCTGCTGTGACTGCTCGCAGTTGATCCTCCCGTTTTTGATCTCGCCGGTTTTGATCGTACCGCTGATAACCCCTTAGCAGCGGCCCAGTCGCCAGGCGGAACTCCGCAACAAATCTGCGGAACAAACTCGATACGGCAAAAATCTTTCATGCGGTCGATGCGTTGACCGATCTTGAACTGATGAACTCGCGTAACGATTCCTGGCCACCAGATCACGGTAGCCCGAAATTCTGGAACCCGGGTTCATCGAACCCCGGTTCCTCTAACCTGAGTTCCTCGAACCTGAGTTCCTCGAACCTGAGTTCCTCGAACCAGGGCAGACGTATCCACGGGTGCTGGTTGCATTCTGTTTTTCTAACAACGCTCTGAAACAGCATGAGCCAACGAACCGACCTTTCCGACCCGCGGGTTCCTGCTGAATGGGAAGCGATCGAATGCGTTTGGTTGGCTTGGCCACACAATCCAAACACTTGGCCGGGTGAAATCGATGGCGTTCCACGATTGAATCGAATCCCCGATGTCTTTTCTAAAATCGTTCGCGCGATCGCGAAGACCACGCCAGTAAAAATTTTGGCTGACGGCGATGCCGCAGCGCAGGCAAGAGAACTTGTCGGCAGCGCTCGTAACGTCAACATTGTCCAAGCGTCCACTAACGATGTTTGGATACGAGATTTCGGCCCGACGTTTGTTAAGTCGCGATGCACCGGCGAAATGCACGCGGTCGATTGGCGATACAACGCCTGGGGCGGAAAGTACCCGCCATGGGACGATGATGCAGCGGCCGCAAAACGGATCTGCCAATCCGCTGATGTGAGCCGAATCGAAAGCAAGCTCTGCGTCGAAGGCGGCGCGATGGAGTTCGATGGCGATCGGCGAATGCTAACGACGCCAATGTGCTTGCTTGGCCCCACGCGAAATCCTAACTGGACCATCGAACAGATTTCGCAAGAAATCTATCGTCATACCGGCGTCACGGAAATCCTTTGGATCGACGGTGGTGGATTGCAGGGCGACGACACAGACGGGCACATCGATCAACTCGCTCGATTTATCGACAAAACCAATGTGGTTGCTGCCGTTGCCCCCAAAGATGATCCAAACCACAGCGGCTTGAAACAGAACTTTTTACAATTGCAATGGTGGGGTGAATCCACCCGACCACAAGTAACCATCCATCCGCTAATGATTCCGCCGGCGCGTTTTATCGACAACACTCGCGTCCCGGAAAGCTACTGCAACTTTCTAAGACTCGGTCCTGATCGAATTTTATTACCGTCCTTTCACCCTGACACCGACACTGCGGCAATCGAAACCATCAGCGCGATCACTGGTGCGACGATTGAACTGATCGATTGTCGCGAACTGGTTTGGGGACTTGGTGCGCTGCACTGCTGTTCCCGAGACCAGCCCGTAAACCAAAACCAACAAGCGTTGCCATGAATGCGATCGTTTCCGACGCTGCTGATTCGCTGCGTGAACGAATCGGCGACCGCTTCCAGCCGATAGCCGGAATTATCCTGGGCAGCGGACTGGGCGGCCTAGCTGATCAGATCACCAGCCCACTGAAGATTGACTACGAATCGATTCCTGGGTTCGTGCAATCCACGGCCGGCGGACATCGCGGCCAGCTTATTTTTGGCTTGCTGCAATCAGCACCCGTTGTTGCGATGGCGGGGCGTTTTCATCGCTATGAAGGTTGGACAAACGACCAGGCTGCGTTCCCAGTCCGCGTCATGCATGCACTGGGGGCTACTTCGTTGATCGTCAGCAATGCGGCTGGCGGTGTCAGCCCCAAATTAGCGGTCGGCGACATCGTGATCCTGAAAGACCATCTCAATTGGATGGATGGAAATTTCTATTTTGATCAGAAACGGTCAAACGAAATGCCCGACCATTTCGGCGGAGTAAACCGTGGCAAATTCTACGACGAACAATTGGCTGACGTCGCCCAACTCTCTGCAATGAAAGCAGGGTTCTCCGCAAATTTCGGAACCTACTTGGCGACGCTCGGGCCAACCTACGAAACTCGATCCGAATACCGAATGATGCGCCAATTGGGCGCCGACGTTGTTGGAATGAGCACCGTGCCAGAGGCAACAGTGGCTAGATACTTGGGAATGAGAGCCTTAGGCCTATCGATGGTCAGCAATGTCGCCGACCCTGATCGTCCAATCGCGGCCAATCACGAAGAAGTTATACGTGCAGGCCAAGCCGCCGGTGTTAAGATGGAAACGATTGTTCGCGGAGTTTTAAGCGAGCTAAAGAAGCAAATGCAAATGCAGCAAACGTAGGGTGGGTCAAGCCGCTTCGGCGAAGACCCACCATCCCATCATCGGATTTTACAAAACAATCAACAACAGAATAATGTCACACCGGTTTTCAAGGGAGTTGTTTGATGCCCGATGATTCAGCAAAACCCGGCCCAGCAAAACCCAATGGTTCAAAATCCGGCCCAGCGATCACGCGGTCATCAGGGGCCAACTTGCTGGCGGCTTGCCAATACGAGTTTTCGATGGAACAGCTTGACACGGCATCGCTTCGTGAGGCTATCTATTCAGTTCCACTTTCGGATTCCGACGAACAACTCACGTCAATTTTGGTCAAGAGCAAACAAAGGGATCATGCACTGATGCGGATCAATCGTGCCCTCGACATCCGCGTTGACGGATCGCTTGGCCACTACGCATTCGCACTGTGCAGCGA
>CAYVAN010000219.1:0-7181 GCA_964449225.1 uncultured Rhodopirellula sp. | reverse complement strand
TCCGATCGCGATTCTTTGGGTCAAATTATCCTCAACTTCTGACCGACCCGATGGTCAGCCGAGAAACTGCAATTGAATCGGCAGTCGCCAATTACTTCTTACGACGACGAACTATTCCGCAAACGCCAGCAACGCCTAGCAATGCCAAGGACGATGGTTCTGGGATTGCAACAGCAGCACTGATCCCAACGTTGTCCAAGTGGCCGTGATGTCCAGACGAACCTGCAGTACCACCCGTAAATGCTAGTCTGAAAGTCACGCTGTCGTTGGCGGCAAGGGCTACACTACCTAGAGGAATGTCAAAGCTTTCATAAGCTGGTACGCCAGTGCCAGATGTTACGCCAACAGCTCCGGTGCTGATGCTTGTCGCCGTTGCACCATCAACTTGAAACAATTCCCAATCGCTAGCCGCGTTGGGGCGAGTCGCACCAGCATCAAAGTGGAAAGTCCCAAGATCTCGAGATGTGCCACTGGTATCAGTGATCACAAAATCAAAGGAAGCGTCACCACCATTGACCCAACGATAGGATTCGCTGGTCGTCGCTGTTGCAGTGCTTACGGTTGCTGGAGCATCGGGGGTGATGTTGCCGATGGTGCCATCAGTGGAGCCATTGGCATTAACACCAGCACCGGTTCGGTTGATGATCACGTCAATGCCGTCTTGAACCACGTAGTTTGATGGGTCGGTGCCGTTGGAGTTCCTGATCTGATCCCAAGCAACAACCAATTCTGCCTTGGCGGTTGTAGTCGATAGCAAAGCTAGGCCGAGGCCTAAAGCCATCTTCAAGTTCAACAAGTTCTTCATTTAATTCTCCAAAAGTTCTCAATACGCCTGACTCAGTGGTTGTCTTGTTACCAGGACGTCCACTTGTTGGGAAATCCTATTGCATTTGATGTGCGTCCGTTCATCGTTCAAAACCTGAAAATGTCACAATCTTCGTGATTTGAATGCAATTTAATTGGTGCCTAAATTTGACCTGAGTCTGGAGGAATCGTCGTCACTGGCAGACTTAGCCAGTGTATGAGGGCCGCCACGTAGCGAACTACCCTGTAAATTACAGGGTACACTCCCTCTGAAAACGATTCTCCTTGGGAACTGTTGATCTAACCAACTGTTTTATTGAAATCTCTGGTTTATCCTAAAGTTTTCACCCATGAGTACGGATGTTCACCTTTTGAGTGGTCTCTTGCCGGCTTTTTTTACGGAACCGTGTCTATTTGACCTGAATGGCCAGTCAAGGCTGGTCTTTTGCGACGGGTTGGGGGGGAGCGTTATCTAAGTCGTTGCCGCTAAATCCAGGGCAAATTAGTTTTTCAAGCTGGGTAATGTCGCTCGGCTCTCGGAGCCGACAGGGCTATGAGCTCGGACAGCTGGACGACAAAGTGGAACACTTCAAAGTGAAAAAATGATTGGCGGTCCCGCTAAATACCGTTCTCTTGGCAAACCCGTTTTTTTGCCAGAAGTTGAATCATCCGCCATCAAGCAGGATTATTCTTGGCCTCTTCTTGGTTTCGAGTTTTCAGCGTCTTTCGCGATTACGTCCACGATTCTGGGTATCCCGCTGGCCTTTTCCGTTCAGGTCAGTGAACAAGGCGATCGATTACTCGTGGGATTGGGTGGTGCAAAGGGTTTTAAGGTGGTTGTCAATTAGATCGACGACCGTGTGTTGGCCAACCAGACGTGGGCAACGTTCTTTGTCGGGGGGCGGCTGGATGGCTAATGAGGTTTCAGATTCTTCAAATTCCTTCCACCTAAAACCCCTTTCCTTCATCACCTATTTCAAAAGGGTGCTTCGTCGTCACCGGCTTCGGCGAAGGCATCGTTGGCGTCGCGGACGTTTTCGGTCGACGTGTGGCTGCCAGCTCCATTGCCTTTGATTTGGAACGTGATGGCTTCGGCGTTAAGAAAGAACTTAACCTCGCTCTGTTCGTCTTTTTGCCAGCGACGACCGTTCAGCCGATAAACGACTTCCACTTCATCACCCACGTTCATCTCGTCGACGCTGTCGCAAGAATCGCGGGTAAATTCCACGGGGACATAGTTCGTAAAGCTGCCTTTGTCCTGTTCCAAAACCACCAGGCGTTTGCGGAAGCCTTTCTGTCCGTAGGTTTTTGTTTCTTCGATCACGTGGACAACGCCAGTAACTTTCGAATCGCTCATTGAATCATCATCAGTTTGGAGGTGCGTTCTTGTGGGCTTAGGTTTTTGCCGGGTATGGATTGTAGCGGATCTGGTGGATCAACCAAACGGGCCGTTCCGATTCTAACGCCGGATTCTGCCTTCGCTTTGTCTAGCATTTACCGACCCGGTACCGCTAATTCCCATATAACCGGTACGGTTTGACACGTCTGGTCACTTAGCGGCTGACAGTCCAGATTTCGTTCCGGTTTGTTCTCCGGCTACGAGTCACGTTTCAGTGATGCTTCGCACCCCAGGTTTTCTGCGCTACTGAAACTATGACTCAATCCGCTTCCGAATCCACGAAAGATGTTCGCAGTTTCGCTGCCGATTCTTTAGCAGTCGGCATGGCGGTGATGTTGGCGATGACCATCATCCAACGCGGTCTGGGATTCTTTCGTGGCATTTGGTTTTGCCGAATGTTGGATGACGCCGTGGTCGGCCAATGGTCGATGGCGTACGACTTCATCACGCTGATGACGCCCGTGATGTTGTTGGGTTTGCCAGGGTCGCTGCCTCGCTATGTCGAACACTATCGGATTCGCGGGCACTTACCAAACTTTGTGCGGCGATTATGCATTGCCACCGGTGTATTGGGTGCAGTCTGTTTCGCAGGGATCATGATCGCGCCAGATTGGTTCGGATGGTTGGTGTTTCTGGAGCCGCAGAATTCTGCGTTGGTCTACAGCGTCGGCGTGAGCGTCATCGCGATCATTGTGTTCAGCTTCATCTATCAATTGGTGTCTTCGCTGCGACAAGTCCGCGTCGCGTCGATGATGCAATTTGTCCAGGGTGTTGCGTTCACCGTCATTGCGGTGGCTTGGTTGGGTATCGGTGGCGGATTAGTGGGGCTGGTGTACGGGTTTGTTGCGGCCACCATTCTTGCCATGATCCCCGGCTTAATTTCGTTGGCATCAGGCTGGAAGGGGCTGCCCAAGAGCGAAGAGCCGTTCGCTCCGCCTGCGATGTGGAAACGGTTGTTGCCTTATGCGGCTGCGATCTGGGTAATGAATTTGTTAACCAACACGTTCACGCTATCGGATCGCTACATGATTTTGCACATGATGCCTGGCAGCGAAGAGGTGACTCAAGCAGCCGTGGGGCAATACCACAGCGGACGTATCATCCCCGCGCTGTTGGTATCGCTAGCGACAATGGTCAGCGGTGTATTGATGCCTTACCTGACGGCCGATTGGGAAGCAGGCAAGCAGAAAGAAGTCCGCGAGAAGCTGCGTCGGATTCTGTTTGCAACGTCGGTGCTGTTTACCGGTGGCGCAGCCGTTTCGTTATTGGCTGCACCTTGGTTTTTTGAAAATGCTCTGCAAGATCGATATACGGCCGGGCTGGCAATGATGCCAATGACCTTTGTGTTTTGTATCTGGATTTCACTTGGCAACCTCGGTCAAGACTATTTATGGGTTTCCGAGAAAGGGAAATGGGTCGCTGTCGTGATCGGTGTTGGCTTTGCCCTGAACATCATGATGAACTATGCATTGCTGCCCATCTGGGGTTTGCATGGTGCGGTCGTAGCGACGTTGGCTTCTAACGGTGTCGTGTTGGTGGGATTGTGGGTGGCGATGAGTCGGTTTGGCTATCGACTGGACCAGACAACAATCGTGGCGACTTTGTTGCCTGCGACCTTGTTGATGGGCCCTTGGGTGACGCTAGCCTCCGTTGCAATGGTGTGTTCGGGAACCGGACAGGCAAGGTTATGGTGCGGTGAAGTAATTGACCATGGGAAAGCGAAGTTCAGTCGTAAGCGTCCGCTTGCGGCCTAAGGTAATCGCTGGAAAAGAAGTGCCGATGGGGCGGTTGTGTGATGCTGAACTGAACTCTTTGTCTTTGCGGTGCTTCCAAAAAAAAGAAACGCCAGCTGTCGGGTGACAACTGGCGTTTCGTTCTTACTTAGGAATTAAGTTTGCGGATCAATCGCGGTAACGGCCACCGCCACCACCTGAACCACCGCCGTTTCCGCCTCGGCCACCACCGCCTCCGCCACTGCGGCCTCGGCCACCGCCGCCGCGGCGACGACGTGGGCGATCTTCGCCATCACTGCTGCCGCCACCGTCGCTGTCGCCATCGGAACCAGCTGCGGCTTCAACGAGTGCTGCGAGTTCGTCTTCTTGACCCAATTCTTCCAGGGCACGCCGACGGCTCAGCTTGACGCGGTCATGTTCGTCAACATCGATGACTAATACCTTCATGGCGTCGCCAACGGCAACGACCTTGTCCAAGCTGCTGATGAAACCGCTGCTGATTTCGCTGATGTGGCAAAGTCCGTCGCGACCGGGCATGATTTCAACAAACGCGCCAAATTCCTTGATGCTGCTGACCGTTCCGTCATAGATCTTGCCGATCTGGACGGTTGCCGTGCAAGCTTCGACAGCACGCAAGGCGGTTTCCGCAGCTTCTTTGTTACTGCTGGCGATCAAGACGGTGCCGTCATCATCAACTTCGATGATTGCGCCAGTTGTTTCTTGGATGCCACGAATGTTTTTACCACCAGGGCCAATCAAGGCACCGATCTTGTCGGCAGCAATTTTGGTTCGCAGTAAGCGTGGTGCGGTTTCAGCGATTTCGCGACGAGGTCGTGAGATCGTTGTTAGCATCTTGCGAAGGATCTCGATCCGAGCTTCGCGAGATTGCTTTAGCGTTGCACGAATGACTTCTTCGCTGATGCCGGTCACCTTCAAGTCCAGCTGGATTCCGGTGATCCCGTTTTGGGTTCCCGCGATCTTGAAGTCCATGTCGCCGAAGTGATCTTCGGTGCCCAGAATGTCGGTCAGCAAGACAAAGTCGTCTTCCGAATTGCGTACCATCCCGATCGAGATACCGGCAACTGGGTTGCTGATCGGAACACCCGAAGCCATCAGAGCAAGGGTCGCACCGCAAACGGATGCCATCGACGAGGAACCATTGGATTCCAAAATGTCGCTAATCACGCGGATGGTGTAGGGGAAGTCGTCGGCGGCAGGCAGGACGGGTGCCACGCTGCGTTCGGCCAAGCAGCCGTGTCCGATTTCGCGACGACCAGGTCCACGGATTGGACGGCATTCGCCGACGCTGAACGATGGGAAGTTGTAATCGAGCATGAACTTCTTGCTGATTTCATCCATCAATCCATCAACGCGTTGTTCATCACGAGAGGTTCCCAGGGCAATCGTAACGAGTGCTTGGGTTTCACCGCGTTGGAACAAGGCTGAACCGTGAACGCGTGGCAGCAAATCGGTTTCGCAGTAGATCGATCGCAGCGACGAATTATCGCGGCCATCGGGACGCGTTCCCGCACTGATCAAATCTCGCACGACTTTTTCTTCCAAGTCGTGCCAAACCGTTTTGAATCGCTTGACGTCGACTGCATCGTCAGCGTTCGGATCGGGAATCACATCGGCCATTGCCTTATTGCGAAGCTCTTGACACGCGGCGGCACGATCTTGCTTGCCTGAGGTTTGCTGAGCGTTACGGAATTGGTCGTAATAGGCGTCATTGAGACGCTGGAACAATCCATCATCAGCCGGTGCGATCCACTCTTTCTTGGTCGGGCTGACCTTTTCGTAGAGTTCTTCCATCAGGTCGATAACATCGCGGATGGTAGCATGAGCGAACTTGATCGCTTCCATCATCGCGTCTTCGGGCATCTCATTGGCGAACCCTTCGATCATCGCCACTTGGTCTCGCGAGCCGCTGACGATCATGTCTAGTTCGCTCTGTTCCAAATCGTCGTGAGTTGGAAACGCGACCAGTTCCCCGTCGACTTTGCCGACTCTGACCGACGCGATCGGGCCTTGGAATGGCAGCTCGCTACAATGGAGTGCCGCAGACGCACCATTCATTGCTAGGACGTCGCCGTCGTTTTGCAAATCAGACGAGATGACAGCAGCTTGAACTTGAACCTCGTCTTTAAATCCGTTTGGCCACAAGGGGCGAATCGGGCGATCCATCAATCGTGATGACAGGATTTCTTTGGTGGTTGGTCGACCTTCTCGCTTCAGGAAACCGCCGGGGAACTTGCCCGCTGCTGCAAGTCGTTCGCGGTAATCACAGGTCAGGGGAAAGAAGTCCAGGCCGGGGCGTGGATCACTGCTGGCAGTCGCGACCAGGACGACGGTATCACCGTATTGCACCAGAACAGCACCGGCGGCTTGCTTGGCCAGCTGACCCGTTTCGAACGACAACGTTTGACGCCCAATTTTCTTTTCTACTCGAATTTTCTTTTCAGTCACAATTTTTACCTTCATACAGCCTACAAAAAGACAAATGTCTAACAATTCAGACAAGTCAGAACAGGAAACCTCACACCTTCAGAGCGAAGGTGTGCGTGGGAAAGCCTCCCAAGAAGTGATCGGAATGTCAGCCGATAATGTGAATTAACGACTGACCCCGCGACCAAAAAATCAAGTGCCCCGTTAACGGAGATCTGTCAGCGGAGGACTCCGGTTTCGGGTGGCCTAGGTTGGGCTACTTGCGAATGCCCAACTTACCAATGATGTCGAGATACCGCTGAGGGTCCTCGCCACGCACATAGTCAAGAAGACGTCGGCGACGACTCACTAAACCAAGAAGGCCTCGCCGCGACGCATAGTCTTTGCGGTGAGTGCGCATATGTTGGGTCAGCCCGTTAATCCGCTCGGTCAAGATGGCAATTTGCACCTCTGGCGAGCCGGTGTCGGCGTCGGATTTTTTGTGTTCACCGATTACTTCGGTTCTTCGCTCTTTCGAGATCGTCATTCTTTTCTTACTGTTTACGACGTTCCTGTTTACAAATCTGGATCGGCAGTTTACCGGCTTCGCCAGCAAACGCAATGGGGAAAAAACACCCGGCAAGATCGATGATTCCATTGGCCTTACGCGGGCTTTATCCGATCTGCCAGCAATTTTAGTACCTCGGTGGCCTGCTGGACGGGCGTTCGGTCATCGCCGCCACGAAGATAAATTTCAGGATCTTCTGGGGCCTCGTAAGGATCGCTGATGCCGGTGAAGTTTTTGATTTCGCCCGATCTCG
>CAYVAN010000218.1:0-7212 GCA_964449225.1 uncultured Rhodopirellula sp. | reverse complement strand
ACGTAGGTCACTTCGGTGTCGCGGCTTTTGCCTTCTTCGACCGTAATGACACCATCTTTGCCAACTTTTTCCAACGCATCGGCAAGCAGGTTGCCGATCACATGGTCATTGTTCGCTGAAATCGCACCCACGTTTGCGACGTCTTCTTTATTCTTTACCGGGCGTCCCATTTCGATCAACTTGCTGGACGCTGCTGCGACTGCCTTGTCGATGCCGCGACGAATCGCAGCTGGGTTGCTACCGGCGACGATGTTGCGGAGACCTTCTTTGAAGATCGCACGTGCCAACACGGTTGCGGTGGTCGTTCCGTCACCAGCCAAGTCGCTGGTCTTTTGCGCGACTTCGATGACCAGCTTCGCGCCCATGTTCTCGAAGCGATCTTCAAGTTCAATTTCTTTGGCGACGGTCACGCCGTCTTTGGTGACGGTTGGTCCGCCAAACGACTTATCGATGATGACATTACGGCCGGTTGGCCCCATTGTCACGGCGACCGCATCGGCCAGCTTGTCAACGCCAGCCAACATGCGGGCTCTCGCGTGATCCTCAAACAGCAGCTTCTTAGCCATCGGGAAGGTTCCTTAATTTAAAATTGTTTTGGTGGTGGAAAGCGATTGTGCGGAATTCGCATCAATCGCTTCGGTGGGTTTTGAGCGATTAGCTGTTAGCGATTGGCAATTAGCTTTTTCAGTCGGAAAGCCAACGGCTAACAGCTCATTGCTAAGAGCTTTTCTTAAAGCACTTTGGCCAGGATGTCGGATTCGCGAAGAATCTTGACTTCGGTGCCATCGACTTCGACGTTGCTGCCGCCGTACTTGCCGTAGATCACGGTGTCGCCAACGCCGACGGTCAATTCGCCACGATTACCGCTGTCCAGCATTTTGCCGGGGCCAACTGCAACGACGACGCCGCGTTGTGGTTTTTCCTGAGCCGAGTCGGGAAGCACGATGCCGCCCGCGGTCGTTGATTCCGCATCTTCGGGTTGGACAACGACGCGATCGTCCAAGGGACGCAAGTTAAGTTTTGCCATGATTGATTCCTTTAAAAGCGATTAGCTTTTAGCGATAAGCCGCTAGCTAAACGTGTGTGTGAAGTTTGTTGTTTAAGAAACGATTGAATGAACGTGGTGCAGGAGATCGATCGGCTAATAGCTGACTGCCAAAAGCTGATCGCTTCCCCCCTTACATCATGCCGCCCATGCCACCCATTCCGCCCATGCCACCCATATCCATGCCGCCCATTCCACCCATGCCGCCACCCATACCGTGGTCGTGGCTGTGGTCGCCAGCGCCGGGTTCTTCTTCGACAGGAATGTCAACAACCAACGATTCGGTTGTTAGCAGCAGGCTGGCAACCGACGCAGCATTGGTCAGCGAGGTGCGAACCACCTTGGCGGGGTCGACGATACCGGCTGCGACAAGATCGCAATACTTTTCAGCATTGGCGTCATAGCCGTCGGTCTTGCCCTTCATTTGCAACACGCGGTTAACAACAACAGCACCATCGAGGCCCGCGTTGTTAGAGATCGCACGAAGCGGTTGATCCAAGCAGTTGAGGATAATTTGGACGCCAAGCTTTTGATCGCCTTCGGTCGCCGCCTCTAGCTTTTGAATCGCCTTCTTGCAGCGGAGCAACGCCGTTCCGCCACCGGGCACGATGCCTTCTTCCAATGCCGCTTGCGTTGCCGCACGGGCGTCGTCGATCAGAGCCTTTCGCTCTTTCATTTCAGTTTCGGTTGCAGCACCGACATTGATCTGAGCCACACCGCCGGCAAGCTTTGCCAAACGCTCTTGCAGTTTTTCACGATCGTAATCGCTGTCTGTGTTTTCAATCTCACGACGAATCTGTGCGACGCGGCCTTCGATGTCCGACTTCTTGCCGCCACCGCTGACGATGGTCGTTCCGTCGCCGGTGATGCGAACTTTCTTGGCGCGGCCCAGATCCGACATCTTGACGCTTTCCAGGTCGATGCCCAAATCCTTGAAGATTGCCTTGCCGCCAGTCAAGACAGCGATGTCACCCATGATCGCCTTGCGACGGTCACCGTAACCGGGTGCCTTTACCGCACAGGCCGACAGGATGCCACGCATCTTGTTGACAACCAACGTCGCCAACGCTTCGCCTTCGACGTCTTCGGCAATGATCAACAAAGGCTTCTTCGCCTTGCTTAACGCTTCCAGCAAAGGAATCATTTTCTTGTTGTTGCTGATCTTGTCTTCGAACAACAAGATGTGGCAATCGTCAAATTCAACCGAAACATCGTCCTGGTTGGTCACAAAGTGAGGCGACAGGAATCCGCGATCAAACTGCATTCCTTCGACCACGTCGACATACGTTTCGCTGGATCGGCCTTCTTCGACGGTGATGACACCGTTCTTGCCGACCTTGGTGAACGCATCGGCAAGCACTTCACCGATCAGCGGATCGTTGTTGCCCGCGATCGTGGCGACTTGCTTGATGTCGCTCTTGCTGTTTTCGCGAATCGGGTTGGCCAGCTTGGCAATCTCTTTTGACGCAGCCTCGACAGCCTTGTTGATGCCACGGGTCAAAGCCATTGGATCGGCACCGGTGGCGACCATCTTCAGGCCTTCGCGGAAGATCGCTTCGGACAAAACCGTAGCGGTGGTGGTTCCGTCACCGGCAACATCGTTGGTCTTGCTGGCGGCTTCTTTGACCAGTTGGGCACCCAGATTTTCAAACGGGTCGTCCAAATCAATGTCCTCAGCAACGGTGACGCCGTCCTTGGTGACCTTGGGCGAACCCCAACCTTTGTCCAAAACGGCATTTCGGCCACGCGGGCCAAGGGTACTGCGGACGGCACGCGCCAATTTGCTGACACCGGCCAGCAATGGCCCCCGTGCGTCGTCGTCGAAAACGATTTGCTTTGCCACGACGTTTTTCTCCTGTAAGGATCGTTGAGCTTCAAGCTTGAAGCGGTAAGTTTCAGTTCATCTGTTTCTTGGTTTTTTCATCAGCGGAGCCTCACGCGTTTCAAATCCGAAACGTTGATGCAGTCCCGTCGGGATGCACCGGTGGCAGTCACACCTGATGGTCGGACCTTAACAGCAAGCGGTGTGCCATAGCAGATATTTCGTTCGCAAGTGGTTTAGGAGCAAATGGTTAGCGATATTTGACCGCAGGGAACCAACCGCCCCTATGTCACGTTGGCAGGAGGCCACCAGCGTAGGTCAATTGTCCCAATTGACCCATCCATCCAGCGGGTCTTCTCGGCAGACAATTGGGACAATTGTCCTACGCTTTTCGACGCCCGCGAACATCGTCGATCCGCTTGCGAAGTTCTTGTTCGACCCTGTGATGTCGATCACCAGCACCGTTTGGGAGTGTAGGTCAATTGTCCCAATTGACCCATCCATCCAGCGGGTCTTCTCGGCAGACAATTGGGACAATTGTCCTACACTTTTCGACGCCCGCGAACATCGTCGATCCGCTTGCGAAGTTCTTGTTCGAAGCCACGATCAACGGGCTGGTAATAGGATTCGTCGACCCCGTAGTGTTGATCGCCAACACCGTCATCGGCATTGTGGGAATACTGGTACCCCTCGCCGTGGCCGATCTGTGACGCACCCTGGTAGTGAGCGTCTCGTAAATGCATCGGTACCGCGACTAGTTTTTGCTCGCGAACATCTTTCCTCGCTTTGCTGATCGCGACGGTTGCGGCATTGCTTTTCGGCGCAAGTGACAAATAGACCACTGTTTGCGAAAGCGTCAATTGAGCTTCGGGCAGTCCAACAAATTCGCAAGCTTGCATCGCCGAAACCGCCATCGACAACGCTTGCGGGTCAGCATTGCCGATATCCTCGCTGGCCAAAATTACCAAACGGCGACACAGGAAGCGAATGTCCTCGCCGCCTTCCAACATTCTGGCCAACCAGTAGATCGCTGCGTCGGCGTCGCTGCCTCGGATGCTCTTGATCATCGCACTGATCAAGTCGTAGTGATCATCGCCGCTGGCGTCGTATCCGCCGATCCGACTGCCGATAGACTCCCGCACAACCTCGCGTGTGACGATGGAATCCGGCTTAGCGCTCAACACCGCAATTTCAAGTGCCGACAATGCCCGCCGCGCGTCGCCCTCACAGGCCTCGGACAAGAACTTAATCGCATCATCGGCAACCGAAACCGAACGCTTGGACAATTCAGTCGCCAACCCGCGATTCGAATCCGCGATCGCTCGCCCAAGCAGACCTGCGATCTCTGTGTCCGACAATGGTTCTAGCTGAAACAATTGGCTACGACTTAACAGTGCCGCATTGATCGCGAAAAACGGATTGCTGGTCGTCGCGCCAATGAGCGAAACGACACCGGCTTCGACATCTGGCAACAACGCATCTTGTTGGCTTTTGCTGAAGCGGTGGATTTCGTCGATAAACAACAGCGGCCGTTTACCACCGCTGCGGATCGTGTCGTCGGCCCAAGCCAAGACCTCACGGACATCCTTGACGCCCGATGAGACTGCACTGAGCGTTTTAAGTTGGCTGCCCGTTTCCTTCGCGATCAAATGAGCCAACGTTGTTTTCCCCGTTCCGGGCGGTCCAGACAGCAATACGCTGCCCAATCGGCCGGCATCAATCATCCGTCGCAGCAACTTGCCCTCGCCCAGCACATGTTGCTGGCCCACGTATTCGGAAATCGTCTGCGGTCGCATCCTTGCCGCCAACGGTTCGACTTGCAGAAGGTTTTGCTGTTCAGCGTCTTCAAACAGCGACGCACTTTGGTCCATCGTTAATTCTCGATGAGTTTGAATTTTTTCTGGGGGGGGCCTTTAGTCTACAGGGAATCTGCAAGCACACACCCTACGCTGCGCAGCTTGGAAGACTGATTTGCCCGCAATCGCAAAAGCCCTTTCTTGCTGTTCGATACGCATTGCCATTAAGATCCCGTGCTGCCTGTTCTTTCAGGTTTTGATCATTGGACATTGGATCACTGATACGTTTGCGATTCGTTAAGGATTCCCGCATTGGTTACGATTGTTTGCACGCGATGGCTGGATGCGTTTCCCGCCTCTTATGTCACGGTGCTTCGCAATGCAGTTGCGGCGAACTTAAAACGTGATCATCGATTTCTTTGCGTCACCGACAATGTCGCAGGACTGCAGGACGGCGTCGAAGGCTTGCCGATACCTGATCTTGGGATTCCGCTAAACTTTCAAAAGTTTGGGTGTTGGCCAAAGCTATCGATTTTAAAGCCCGGTCTGCTTCCACCTGATCAACCAACGCTTTACCTAGATCTTGATCTCTTAATCAGATCCGACATCGGTTCGTTTATCGAACGCATTGAATCGCAAAGAGGCTTTCATGCGATTCGCGAATGGAACCCGACGCCTTGGAGCCTTCTGCCGCTATCGCTGCGGCCGCACCGAGGCGTGCAAGGTTCGATCCTTGGTTTCTACCCGCAAGAACAGGTCGGTCTGTTTGATCGATTTATCAGCAATCTTGATCTGCATTTTAAGACCTATGCTCTCGACCAAGACTTTTTGACCGACAATGTCGCATCGGTCCATGACTGGCCATCATCTTGGATCGCAAGTTTTAAACGGAATTGTCTGTGGTACTATCCGATCAACCAGATCTTGCCGGGGATCCACGAACCCAAGAAAGCCAAGGTCGTCGTTTTTCACGGCAACCCACGTCCCATCGACGTTGTTCCTTTGGGGAATTACCGATGGGGCACCAAGCGAAAGTTTGGTAACGGCCCAGTCGATTGGGTCCGCAAGTATTGGCTTCGTCATGACCACCGGTGGTGCGACAACGCCACGGTTGCCAACAAAACCGGCAACAAAGATTCACGAATGGTTTGACCCAACATTGCGACAGCACTTTTGTCATTGCCGTCGGCCATGACCTACCTGTCCTGGCGATCCCGCAGCAAAGACCAAGGGTAGAACAAGATGACAAAAGCAATTTGGAATGGCAATTTGGAATGGGGCTGCCGTGGTCAAGTTAAGCGAATGCCGTCTTTTTCAATCAAGATGATTCGCTGCTTATAAAGGGCACCGATCGCTTTTTTGAATTGCCCTTTGCTCATGTCTAGCAGATCTGAAATTTCCGCCGGAGTAGATTTGTCGTGGACAGGTGCGAAACCGTCATGGTCGTGCAGGTAATCTTGAATCGTTTGGCAGTAACGGTCGCGGATTTGCGAGCTACTTTTGAGGCTAAGGTCGATCTTCCCGTCAGCTCGAATCTGTTTGATGTAGCCTTGAATGCTCTGCCCAAAACTTAACCGCTGGTCTACTTCGTCTTTGTACAGCAACCCCCAGTGCGTGTGATTTACAATCGCTTTGAAGCCTAGTTCAGTTGTGTTTCCAATCATCAAATCGACTCTCTGTTGCGGATGGAAATCATGTTCATCATCTTCCATCATCATTTTGTCAATTTTTGATGTCGCCGCGATTCGATCCTGGTTGTCGATATACAGAAACACGATGTAGGAATCGCCCACATTCATCGGGCGATGCTGTTCCGCGAATGGGACCAAGACGTCTTTGTCCAATCCCCAATCCAGAAACGCGCCCACCGGGGTGTTGTCCTTTACCTTCAAATACGCAAACTCGCCAACTTGTGCTTTGGGCGTTTGAGTCGTCGCAATCGGGCGGTCCTCCGAGTCCAGGTAAAGAAAGACCTCGACGAAGTCATCGACATCCAAATCTTCTGGAGCATGTTTTGACGGAAGCAGCACTTCGCCCAATTCATCAGCGTCCAGGTAGGCTCCGAACTCGGTGTGTTTGATCACTTGCAGGTCGTAGGTTCTGCCAATTTGAATCATGGTTGAAAGTGCTTTGTACGGATGCTTAGTGCGGATGCGTTAATCAAGGAGCGGCCCGCACAGCATACCGTCAAAAGCAGTTTCGGGTATTCAAACGAATCAACCCAAAGGCTGATCGCGAACAAAGAACCAGCGGCGACACAGCCCAGAACCGGCATTGGCCCCGGCCTACGTGGAAGGAACCGTAGCGAAACTCGCCAAGAGTGTCGGCAGGCATCACACTTCGGCAGCACCGAAAGTCTTGGCGACGTTCGCTACGGGAATATTTGCTGACGTCTTGCTCGAAAAGTCGACCCGAAACAAGACATCCAGCCAATCCAAAACACACACCACGCCGAGAACACCGCGTCCGCTCCAAGCGTAGCGGGAACGAAAACGGTGTCCGACACGAATGGCACGGGCGTAAGCCGCGTTTTACGAGATGTAGTTGAT
>CAYVAN010000217.1:0-7460 GCA_964449225.1 uncultured Rhodopirellula sp. | reverse complement strand
ATGCCCAACGCACCCTGAACTGCGCTTCGCTTGTTCCGGCCTACATCAATTCTCAACAGGCACTCAACGTCGGCTTCAACGCAACACGGGTGTTGTGGCGATCGAAACAGACATGTAGATGTTCAATAATGCGGCGGCTTTTCGTCTTCAAGAGAACGTTCTTCTTCGGGCGGTTTATCTTTGGACGTTTTGAGCTGTTGTTCCAACTCTCTGATTCTTCGCTGCATTTGGTCTGAACGGATTGCCTCGGACGTAACCACTTCATTTAGCTGGTCAAAGAGCCGCTGAATATGAGCGAGGCTAATTTCCAATTCTGTAATTCGCTCGGATTGCTTGTCGTCCATTAGCGTGCAGCTTTGATGTCGCTGAAATCACGCAGGTGGTAGTCGATGCCCACATAATCAAGCACTCGGCAAAGACCGCGAAGTGCGACGCCGAAACCATCGGGTCCGCTGAATCCGCCAAATTGCCCGCCGCCCTTAACGTGAGGTTCCAAATCCATGAACACTCCGTCGGCACCACGGTCAGTCATCCGTCGATGCAGTTCGGGAAGGAAGTCCTTCATGTCGCGAAGGATTGCTTCGTGTCCGCTATCGCCGATGTCTGAAGGAACAAAATTGCTTAGCGACGCTTCGTCCACGTGGTCGATCCGTCCGGTGGGCGATGGGTCATGATAATCCTTGATGTGGATCCAACCGAGCGACGGTTTCATCGCGAGGTATTGGCCGTACGTGTCGTCGGCCGAGAATCCTTGAGTCACGATGTTGGCACCGTCAAAAATTGTCAGCATCGCCGGGTGGTTGACCTTTGCTGCGATCGATTCGAGCAGTTGACCTGTTTGTCCAACCAAGTTTGCTTCCACTTCCAAGCCAAAGGTGAGCCCACGCTTGTCACAAGCTTCCGCGATCGCGGTCAATTGATCACTCGCTTGATCGATGTGGTCTTCCGGCTTGGTGCCCTTAGGATGATAGAAGGCGAAACCGCGGATCAGCTTGGCTCCAAACGCTTCGGCGCGATCACAGGCCGTTTCGACGTCTTCGGCTAGGTATTGATCAAAGGGAATGAACTTGTTGTCAGTTCCGTCGTCGACGTCCAGCAGTTTGACTTTGCCGATCGGCGATCCAATGCTACTGACTTTCAACCCATAGTCGCCCTGCATTTTGACCAGATGCTGGATTTCAGGTTCAGACAACTGCATCACATTTTTGATGCCTTCGCCCGCGTCAATGAAACGGATCGAATAGTATCGCAGGCCTAGGGCAGCGAAGGCTGCGTATTGCTGGACGGCCAATTTTTCATTGGCCGCCTCGTCGGCAAAACCGCTAATCAGGATTGGGATGGTCATGATTCGTCGTGACTTAAACGATATTTCGTCGGGTTAGGATTCGGCGAGTCAAAATCCAGCAGATCAAGACTCATCGGGATGCCGGATGATGATATTGCTATGGAGTCCGCCGCGAGGAGTCCAGCGACTTTCGACGGTAGCACTCCGTGGCTTTACGACGGCGACAAAGTCATCCATGATTCGGTTGGTCACCGCTTCATAGAAAATGCCTTCGTTTCGGAACCGCTGCAAATACATTTTGAGACTCTTCAGTTCGACGCACACCTGATCGGGAACGTAAGTGAAGACAATCGTGCCGTAGTCGGGCTGTCCCGTTTTCGGGCAAACCGAAGTAAACTCGGGGCAATGATGCTCGATCGTAAAGTTTCTCGTTGGGTTTGGATTATCAAACACTTCTAGAGTGTCACGAAAATCGCCTCCTGTTCCGTCGCCACCGTCGCTCAATTTTTCACCTCTGATTCTATGGAATTTTCAAGTCAAACCGGATTCTCGCATGCAGAGTCGGACCGGACCAGGGGCGATACAAACAGTCCGCATTTAGCAACTCTAAAGATCTCTGAAACCTTCAGCAGTTGTCAGGGCGAAGGGAAACTTACCGGAACCGACAGCTTCTTCATTCGCACCAGCGGCTGCAATCTGCGTTGCCACTTCTGCGACACACCCTACGCGTCTTGGAACCCCACCGGCGATCTGCGGTTGATTGATGACCTTGTGGTGATGGCAATTGAAACGGGTCTAAAGCATGTCGTTTTGACTGGCGGCGAACCGATGCTGCCGATTCAAATCATCCCGTTGTGTGACAGACTTCGTGATTCTGGGATGCATGTCACCATCGAAACAGCTGGCACAATCGACCGGGAACTTGTCTGTGACTTAGCTTCGATCAGCCCAAAACTGGAAAACAGCACCCCCGATTCGGACAAGCATCCGCGTTGGTCAAAGTTGCATCAACAGCGGCGAATGCCAATCGATGTCATGCGGAGTGTGATCGAGAGGTCCATTGATCATCAGATCAAATTTGTGGTCACATCCCTGGACGATTTTGCGGAGATCGATGATGTCGTTCGTCAATTACGCGTCGATGCAAATGCCGTGTGGATCATGCCTGAAGGCGTGACCATCGATGCGATGGATTCGGCAGCCAATTGGCTAAAACCGCACTGTGATCAAATCGGTTATCGGTATTGCGACCGAATGCAAATACGATGGTTCGGTAATCGCCGGGGAACGTAGAGGGTGTGATGTGTAGCGAACGTCGCCGCTTAGGATTTTTTAAATTGAAAAACTCACAGCCTCGTTCGCGATTACGTCTGCTGACCAGAGTAGCGTAGCGAACGAATGATTGATGCTTCGGCGATGGCTGCGTCGACCGAAGTAGCGACTTCCATGTTCAGCGGCCATTGCCTGCGTAAGCGCCGATCAAACAGCGTTTGACCTCTTGTGATTCCGCCTTTGGTTTCCACTTTCCCCGCCATCGGTTCCCATTGAAAAATCTCGGGCTCGGTGACGGCTAACAACGTCATTGCGTCGTAAAGAGGAATCAATTCGCGACCTAGCTTCTGATGATAGTTTCGAAACGCGAACGGCAGGATCTTGTGAAGCAATGCTCCAGCACGGGTAAATTTTGTTGGCAGCTTTTCGAGCAACTCGACGCCAAAGCCAACGGATTCGGTCACATCCAGCGGCACCAATGTCTTGGTCGTCAAAGACGAAAACACTTCTGATGCCGATTGGGGATCAAAGAACATGTTGTGTTCGGCCGCGACGGTCGCGTTTCCCGGATGGCTGACGGAGCCTCCGCTGATGACGACCTTATCGATCAAGCTAAGCGCCGCAGGATCCCGTCGGGCCAAGCGAGCCAGGTTCGTCAGAGGCCCCAGGCAAACCAACGTGATCTGGTTGGGGAATTGGTGGACCAATTCGCTGATAATCTTGTCACCGGATGTCTGATATTGACGGAAAGATTCCTCGTACTGGAACTCTCCCAATCCGCCGGGACCATCAAGATCGTATTCATCCGCGACCGGAGCGTCATCGGGGGCGGTGGCTTTGCCAATTCGCGGGTATCTTGGCGGGTCGAGGTGCCCGACGATCGCGGTAACGTTACGAGTCGCCACATCGGCATCGACCGTTCCAGCGGTTGGCGTAATGGCAAGCAAGTCGACACGGGGGTCGAACAATGCGATACATAGGGCAACCGTGTCGTCGATTCCAGGGTCGCAGTCAATGATGAGTTTTCGATTCATCGCAGGAGTTTACGTGTCGACGGCACTTCAGGTAAAGCCAATATCGCCTCGATGGCGACATTTCTTCGCAGCACGAACGAGAATTGAATGAATCCTTCCAGCCTTTTTGCTGACGCAACTCGTACCGCCTCCGCCGGATCGGATTTGACGACCGAGCAAACCAGCGACCTGATCGACCAAATGCTGCGTGGGCAAGTGAGTGATGATGACATCGGTTCATTGTTGCTGGCCCTTCGCAAAAAGGGAGAATCTGTCAGCGAATTGGTTGGTGCGGCTTCTGCGATGCGGCGTCATATGACCAAGATCCAGCACGGACACAAAATTTTGCTTGATACCTGTGGCACCGGCGGCAGCGGCAGTGGGACGTTCAATATCAGCACTGCGGTTGCGATGATTGCCGCAGCTTGCGAAGTGCCGGTGGCGAAGCATGGAAATCGAAAAGCAACCAGTTTGACGGGGTCAGCGGACGTATTGGAGGAATTGGGCGTACGCATTGAATCGGACGCCCCGTCGGTTGCACAGCGTCTCGATAAGACAGGGATCTGCTTTTGCTTTGCCGCAAAGCTTCATCCAGCGATGCGGCATGTCGTGGCGGTCCGGCGAAAACTCGGTGTGAAAACTCTGTTCAACTTACTTGGGCCGCTCTGCAATCCAGCCGGTGCGACTCATCAATTGCTCGGAACATCCTCACCAGACGCTCAGGCAAAAGTGGCTGCCGCGATCGCAGAATTGGGGACGACCAAATCGTTCGTCATTCATGCCAGCGATGGTCAGGACGAGGTGTCCCTAGAAGGCACCACTAGAGTGATTGAGGTCACCGATGCGGGCCAGCGTGCACACGAACTTTCCGCTGATGATTTTGGATTGTTACCAGTTGGCCGGGAAGCCCTAGCTGCGGCGGACCCGGTCGCCAGTGCGGCAATCATTCGACGCATCCTGGATGGGGAACCCGGCCCATGCCGAGACACCGTTTTGGCGGGCGCCGCAATGGCGTTATGGTTGGTTGGGAAGATTGCCGATGTCCGAAGCGGTGTTGAGATGGCGGCAAACGCGATCGACCAGGGCAAGGCGAAAGAAACACTGGATGGGCTGAGAGCAGACTGACGAAGAGCAGACTGATAATGGGTTGAAATTTCACATTTTGACAGAAACCTTGCACGGCCAGAACGACGCCGGGTCACTGTTTAAGTAGGTGTCGCTCCTTTCGCCATCCGGTGAATGATCGCGATCGCCCCGTTCCAGCGAGCCTTGTGTTGGCGGGCTTGCTAAACCTTCAACTTGAACCATCAACTGATGTGCTGCGATGCGATTAACGCTACGAACTTTGCTGGCTTACCTGGACAATACGCTTGAAACGGCTGACGCCGAAATCCTGCGTCAAAAGATAACTGAGAGTGGGTTTGCGACTCAGTTGGTAAAGAAAATCCGCCAGCGGCTGGCGGATCCTTCGCTACCTGCGCCGCCGCCCGAAGCGATTGGTCCCGTCCACGACGCAAATGTGATTGGCGAGTATCTCGACAGCACGTTACCCAATGAACAGGTTTCTGAAATCGAGCGTGCTTGCTTGGAACTGGACGCGAATTTGGCTGAAGCGGCAGCCTGTCACCAGATTTTAACGATGGTGCTGGGGAACAAAGCCGATGTGCCGGCCGGGTTGCGTGGACGGATCTATCAATTGCCCGATCGCGAAGTCGAACGGATTGCGGCATCGAGTGATCGCTTTTCATCAATCTCGATGGATGACACTCCCTCGCAAAACCGAGCCCAGACCGACCAATCTCCTTCGCTCGCCTCGCAGGATGACCTGCCCACGATCGAATCAGCAGATCCGGGAAATCCGCAAAGCTCCGAACTTCAAGGCTTCAATTCGGTGCAACCAGTTGGAATTAGCGATTCAGGTGTTTTTGATGCGCCGACAAGATTGCGACAATCCGACATGGTCAATCCAGAAAGCGGGGGCTTTAGCAGTCCATCGTCATCCAACGCCCAACTGCGATCAAAGGCTGAACGCGACAGCATCTACGGTGGATCGATTCGCCCGTCTCGGATCACTCCCTGGCTAGTTTCCTTAGCGGTGGTTGCCGTGTTGCTGTTCGCGATTGCTCAAATTTTCAGACCTCTTCTTCCAAAGAACCAAAAAACTGAAATAGCAGACAACAACATCCCAACCGATGTGATCGTGCCACCAAGTGAAGCACCTCCGATGCTTGAGCTGGATCCTGCGATGCCCGATGCAATTGTTTCACCAGGCGACCGCCCCGAATCTCTCGAAGTCCTTGACACAGCAGGTGTCACTAATGCCGACACGGCATCAAGCTCGACGGCGGAAGCATTGCCGCTGCCCGAGCAGGCTATGATCGAACAAGATCAGGAAGCGATGCCGATGACTTCGGATGATGTGGTAGCCGATGGCCGGGCTGATCAAGAGTTGCCCGAAGAAGTGGTGAACGATTCCGAAATGGTCGCGTCATCACCAACGCGTGATGCAATGCTTGCCACACCGCCGACAACCAGCGAAATCGCGACCGGACCCGAACCCGAACTCGCCCCTGAATCAAAACCAGAAGACGCCGTTGCGATCGCGACGATCGATGGCAGCGACTCGATGATTGTTTCGCTGAGCGAGCAGGGCGTGTGGTCGAAGCTTGGAGAAACAGGTTCCGTGACTCTGAATACACCGGTGATCTGCGGCCCAAAGTTCCGTGGAGTCATGCAAACCGAATTCTCACCGCGAATCGAACTGGTCGGCCCCACCGGCGTTCGATGGTTAACGGTTGACGATGAGTCATACGGGCTGGAAGTCGAGTTTGGCCGTTTGCTGATCACATCAAAAGAGCCAGATGCAATGCTCTCGTTAAAGCTGGGTGACAGCCCCATGGAGTTGTACTTTGCCGATGAAGAAACGGTGGTTGCAGCCAGCATCCAGCGGTTCCGAAGCCCCGGTGTCGACCCAATCGAATCACCTGATCAACTTCAGTTGATGGGAGTTCTGACCGTTCAAGGCAGCGTCCAGATCAAACATGATGGCGAAACGTCCGAAGTAACGACAGGCGAACAATGGGTCAAGCGTGCCGAAGACTTGCCAACCGTGTCGCCCTTTGGTAGCCCTCCGGACTGGATTTCCGCGCCGGCCAATGACAAAAAGTCGCTCGATGATTCGGCTCGCAAAGGATTGCTTCAATTGGTTGGCGCTGACGAGTCACTCGACCGCTCGTTGCACGAAGCCACGCTGTTCCGCCGTTCCGAAGTCGCAGCACTGGCCGGTCAAACGATGCTGCTGCTGGGACAAGGTGATGTTTACTTTGGCGGCGATGGAATTTTGAGCGAGCCCAAACAACGTCAATACTGGCCGGACCATTTCAAGGCACTGGTGGCGACTTTAGATCGAGGCCCCGAATCGGCGGAACTTTTGATGAAGGCGATCGCTAAAATGGACCAGGCCAATGCGAGGGTGCTGTATCGATTGCTGGTCGGGTACTCCCAGAAACAGCTCGCCGATGGTGGCGATGAAGAATTGGTTCAGTTCCTGGATTCCGAATCCATGGCCGTTCGTGTGCTGGCGTTGGAAAACCTGCGTGAGATCACCGGAACGACACTGTACTTTCGAGCCGAAACCGACAACCGAGTTCGCCGCACGCCCGCGATTCGCAAATGGATGGTCCGGCAAAAAAAAGGCGACATTCGGTGGCCCGAAGGATCCGGTAACTAGAACGAATCTGATCAACAGCTTTACGAAACAAGTGTTCGCATGTAACAGTCAGGGCAAATAAGTTTTTCAAGCTGGCCAATGTCGCTCGGCTCTCCGAGCCGAAAGCGCTAACGGCTCCGAGCGCCGAGCGACAATGGGGAACACTCCAAAGCGAGAAAGT
>CAYVAN010000216.1:7390-7464 GCA_964449225.1 uncultured Rhodopirellula sp. | reverse complement strand
AGAGGCCCACCGGGGAGCAATCCCCCGGGCCTACTCGACCAATTGCATTGCACGGCGTCAAATCACCCGCGCTT
>CAYVAN010000216.1:4060-7290 GCA_964449225.1 uncultured Rhodopirellula sp. | reverse complement strand
CACTTCACTTCACTTCACTTCACTTCACTTCACTTCACTTCACTTCACTTCACTTCACTTTACTTCACTTCGCTTCACTTTACTTCGCTTCACTTCGCTTCACTTCACTTCGCTGAGCTTCACTGATCGTCACTCCGGTCCGCGTCCCCTGTGAAATTTCAAAACGCCCAAATTAAACACAACCAGCGGAATAGAAACGCGATCGGGACGCAGGCACCATTGGGATTTGATGTAGGCCGTAACTAACGATGACACCCAGAGCAAAACGTAGTTTGGGTTTCCCAGTCACCGAGTTACCGATCTTGCCGGAAATGCCAAACAATGCGTTCGCGATGATTGTTTGCGGCACGGTTAGGGAAAGTGCGGGCAACTGAGGTCATCTTTGCAGCATGAATCGACAACGCGACGTAGGTTTTAGCGTTGTCTGTATTCTCATGAGCGAGTTGATTGAATGTTGTACCGGATCCTATTTACTGCATCGTTGATGATCGTTGGTCTACAAACCAGTGCCGACGCTTCAAACAATCATCACCACCATGCCGCTGCTGGTCAGACTCACAATGGTGCCGTTCACACTCATCGCTCGCACCATTCTGCATCGCAATCACGTCGCAATTTGCCGATCGTTCATTACGGCTACGGTTACGTTTACGATCCATATGCTCGGGGAACCTTCGAGATGCAGGATCCGTTGAAAGATCCTCTCTTTCAAGCACGGCACAAATTCGACAGCCGCTTTCCGGGCCGATACACACCCAATCAAAAACGACGTTATCAGCAAAACGTTTGGAATTTTTTCCAGCGGTAACGCAATCGCCTTGATGAAGTGCTTCGATGAAGTGCTTCGATGAAGTACTCCGATGACGTTCGCAGCGAGCGGCGTCGGTCATTCCAGCGATGAAACTCGCTGAGCAAGTTTCATTAAATCGCTATCAAGTGCTTGGCCTCCGTAACGCGTCGCGCGATATCGATCAATAAACTGATTCGCCGACGTTGAAAGCGATACTTTCCCCAGGTCTTCCAACCGCTGAATCAGTTCTTGATCAGATTCCCACGGCTTGGGCGCGATCCCAAATTCCTTAAGCGATCGAAGGTAGCATTCGTAGACTTCCCGAAGTTCAGGGTCCGCCAAATCATTTTGGTCGGGGATGACGATGGCCTTGTTTCGCCGAAGTCTGATGATGCACCAACCGGATAGGATCACCAGGGAAATCCAGGCATAAGGTGACTGGACCAAAATCCAAAACATGCTGGCGGGATCTTTCCGAGCGATTAGCCACCATCGGCGAATTGTTGATCGAACCGCTTTACTAAGGCTAGCCAAGTAGCTTTCCGGTTTGTCCATTCCGATTGCTTCGATGCGTGACGCTCCGGGCGTAGGGTCAAAGGCAACGTAGCGATGATCCTTGGGTGACCAAACTTCAACCCAGGCATGCGAATCGCGTTCGCGGATGGTAACTCGACCGGTCAGCGGATTGAGTTCGTGGGGTACAAAGCCGCTAACGACCCTGGCGGGAATGTCCTGGCAACGAAGCATGACAGCCATCGCGCTGGCAAAATAAACGCAGTAGGCGGGCCGTCGCTGTTGGACCAGTACCACTAACGGAGGATCGTTTCCGGTTAGATCAGTCGTTAGCGAGTATTCAAAATTCTGAACAAAGAACGCTGCGACGGCCCCTGCGTTTTCTAAGTTCGACTTGGTCGGATCGGTCAACTGCCGGGCGATCGGCCCGAGGCCTTCGCGTAGGACTTCGGGAACCCGAGTTAAGGATCCGGCGGGTTCAGGCTCGTTGGGCAACGTTTGGTTTTCGGCAGACCTTATCGTCACCGTAACGTGATCCGGTTCGCCTTGCAAAATCCAGCCACCGGAAACACGCGGCATCGCATTGGCGACTTGGTACGTTCCCGCCGGCGAAGGGATGACGTCGTTGATGTCTTCCAGGAACAAAATTTCGAGTTCGCGATTGGGGTTAGCCAGTACCTTGATTTCGTTGAGCGAGTGTGAGGTAGACGCAAGCTGCGTTGATGTCGTCCATCGCTGGCCATCAAAATCATCCATCACTTTGGTCCGCAGCTTGCCTGAAAGATTGGACAATTCAAGCAACGGTTGGGGTGATAGCTTGATTTGACTTCGGTTGCTTAGCGTGATGTTGTTACTTAGCCCCGTGTTCGACCATGTTGGGTTTTGTGTCATCAAGTTTTCGACGGTGTTGACCAAGGCTCGGTCAATACGTTTTAGAGCCATGGAAACGCCGAAAGTTGAAATGGCCGTCAAAGCCCCGAAGAAACCAAAAATCAATGCCGAACGAATTCTTAGCTTGAACAACTTGGCATCAACGGCAACGGCGATCAGTGATACCGCCAAGAACCCAAGCAGGATGAAATAGAGCTTCCCATTGATCGCATGTTTCCCTGACGTGGCCAGAATCGCCCACGCCGAAACCCAGGCAACGGTGGTCTTGTTGCCAAGCGAAGCAAAGACGGCAACCGCTAACGCAATTCCGGTGATTGCGGCGGCTAAGACGGGCGGAAGGGGGCCGACCGAAATGATGCTGGACGGCACCAGCAGCCCCAATAGCAAGCCAACACCGACAGCCAAATACCAGTGACGCGAAGTCGGAGCGAATCTTGATTTTCGAATAATCGGAATGACGATCCCGATCATCGCGGGGCCAACGATTGACCAACGGTTCAAGGCAATCGCATGAAACGCACAAGCAATCAATACGGGCGATGCCCGAACCAGTCGTTTTAGGAGTGTTGAATCGTTATCAACGCCGCTTTCAGTTGTGTCGTTTGATCTTACCGGTTGATTCATGTGGCAACCTCGATGATCTCGGATTCATCGACTTGCTCTGGCCGGCTTCCCGGTTTCATGCAAATCACTCGGATGGCCAAACCGTATGATTTTAGATTTTGGACCAGTTCGCTGCGCCGTTCGTCCCAATCCATCAACACCAAGATGACCGCCGAAAGTCGTGATGCTTCCGGGATCAATTCGTTTTCCAACGCTTGGACATCCAGGTGGTTTCCAGGTTCTAGGCACGCCAGCAGTTCAAGGATGTTATCCAAATGCGCCAGAGCACGGCCGGTCTGGAAGTGATACACATCGTCGCCAGCGGCAAAGATGTCAACGAGATAATCTTGTCTGGCGAGTGAGTCGGTGATTCCGGCTGCCAACGATATCGCCTTTTCCAGACGCGGTTCATCGCGACTTTTAGGAGCATCGA
>CAYVAN010000216.1:0-4050 GCA_964449225.1 uncultured Rhodopirellula sp. | reverse complement strand
TCGACATCCAGGATGATTGCCAAGCGAACGAAATACTCTTCTTGGTATTCGCGAGTAATCAAACGCCCGGTGCGGGCAGTCGATGGCCAATGAATGTCCCGCAGTCGATCGCCTTGTCGCCAATCGCGAGTGCCAAGAAACTCAGTTGATTCCCCCACGTGCGAAGCGACTGCGATGCCGCCGGGTTGGTGCGTTTGCGAACACGGAACTTCAAATTCGCCAACGTCCGTCACCTTGGGGTAGACGACTAAACGGTCCGGTGTTTTGGACTTTTTCCCGGACTTGACCAGCCCCATGGGATAGGTCGTGGCGGCTTGCAGTCGGTTGAGTTCAAAATTGTCGCGGCTGATGCAAAGAAGTTGCAAGGTGACCGTCGTTGTTTCGCCGGGGGAAAGAGACTGAATCAACGGCGACTCGCCGTGAGGCCTCAAATCAGGCGGCAGTCCCCGTTCTTCCACCACCACGTTTCTTGCGATACGCGTCCCAATGTTCTGAACATCAACACGGTATTGATAGATTTCACCGGCGGACGGATAGCTGTGAATGTGCCGCGTCAAACGAAGGCGAGGTCGAAAGAAAACGCCTGCGATCCCCGCGATTACCAAAGCCGATGTGCAAAATCCAAAGCAGATCGCTTGAGGCTGTGTCAGACCGCCCATCAACATCATCCCGGACCCGATCATTCCCCAAAACATCGCTCGGCCGCCAACCGTCAGTTCGCTTCGATGGAATTCATCGCACCAACGAACGCCACGATTTTCTAGCGGCCCCATAAAGAACGACCAGCGTTTGCGTCGAGGCATGGTTCAACCCTTCACGCGAAAAAGTGGCATCGGCTTCCGACCTGTGTGAAAGCAACACCGCCAAATGTCAAACCGTTTCCCGTCTGTGAACATTCCTTGGCATCGCTCATCGTGGCACTGGAACTTTGGCGAGGATCTGTTCGATCAAGACCGTCTTTTCGGTTCCCGAGTAGCGCGCCCGTGTGTCCAAAACTAATCGATGAGCGAGCACGGGGACGGCTAATTGCTTAACGTCTTCTGGGATTACAAACTCTCGCCCTTGCATCAGCGCAAAAGCTCTCACGATTCTAGTGAACTGCAACGATCCTCTTGTGGAAACGCCAAGCCGAATCGCTGCGTGATTGCGAGTTGCTGTGATCAAGCTTAGCAGGTACCGCATCACTGAATCCTCGATGTCGATCTGTTCAACCGCTTGTTGGGCTCGGATGATTGAATCGGCATCGGCGACCGCTTCTAAATCACCCAACGGATGATCGGAACGCTGGTCACGCAAAATCCGCAGTTCTTCATCTTCGGAGACGTAACCTAGCGACAATCGAACCATGAACCGATCCAATTGAGCCTCAGGAAGCGGGTACGTCCCATGAAATTCGACCGGGTTTTGCGTCGCGATGCAAAGGAATGGCGAATCCAGTGGGTAGGTTTGTCCGTCAACGGTCACCTGCTGTTCTCCCATCGCTTCAAGCAAGGCTGATTGGGTTCGCGGTGACGCTCGGTTGATTTCGTCCGCTAGCAGCACGTTTGCAAAGATCGGTCCGCGATTGAACTTGAACGTGCTGTCCTGCGAATTCAAAATCGACGATCCGACAATGTCAGACGGAAGCAAATCCGGCGTGAACTGCACTCGGTTAAACAAGCATCCGGTCGAAATCGCCAAGGTTTTCGCGAGCGTCGTTTTGCCCGTTCCGGGAACGTCTTCAAGCAGCGCATGGCCCTTCGCCGCCAAACAGCTGAGCAACAATTTCAACGTTTCTGGTTTGCCACGAATGATACGTTGAAGATTGACGAGAAGCGTCTCCAAGGTTTGATGGGCATCCGAAGTCAAAGCCGTTTTAGATTCCGTAGGCGCGTTCAAGACGTGTGGGCTCGGCGATCGTGTTCAAGTTGCAAAACCCCATTGTAGCGAATGTCGCCAAGACATTCGGCACGAGACTTCTGTAGCGAATGTCGCCAAGACTTTCGGCGGGAAGCCAAGCGTACCGATACCGAATGTCTTGGCGACATTCGCTACGACTGGGGCGCAATTGTCCCTGCATTGACGGGGCGCGAAATGTCGCAAGCTATCCGTTGTTATCGGTACCGGTATTCTGTGTACCGATCGCGGTACCCATGATGGGTTCCCCAGTGGCGATTTCCGCTGGACCCAAAGTAGCCATAAGAGTACGGCTGTTTCCAAGTTGGTCTTTCGCGGGCGTCTGGGATTCTTGCCTGACGTGGCTGCATCGGACCCAGCGGCCATTTCTTCTTTGCAAACTTCAGGTGCTGGCCATGCAACGGTGGTCCGGGCAAGTGTTGCTTGTCACCCTGGTGAAAGAGACCGCCTGCGGGCGACGACGCTGATGCGTGGTGGCCGCCGGTTGGAAAGGCAGAACCAGATGCCAATGATCGCGATCCGATTGCACCGCTGCGTTGCTTGGCCTGCATTGCCGGCGATCGGATGACGGTATGGGCCGGTGAACCTGGCGCGTATCCGGGGATGGCGTTCGGTTCCAACATCGGATGCTGGGTCACCGGATGCTGGGTCACCGGATGCATTGCTTCAGGACTGCTAAAGGGTTGCTCAGTAAATTCCAATTCGCCAGGACGTTCATCAGGCATCGTTTCCGTGATTTCACCTGGCTGAATCGACTGGATATTCGGATCTTGGTATTGAGCCAATCGTACCGGTGGCGGCAGTTTGATCTGCTTTTGTTGTACACGCCTAGAAATTTGTGCCCTTGAACGATCAGTTTCACGGTGCGGCGACCATTGATTTGCCTGCCGCATGTTTCCCTGCCCAAGACAAAGTGGACCGCACGCAAAATTGGCGATCACCAGCAAGAGAATAGGCAAATGGCTGCGAGAAACGTTGATGTACGGCGGCATGGTGGGTCCATGTGGGAAGTTGCAAATCGCGGGCTCGGTAATCTGGGTAGACTTTACCGATTGTATTGATCGGCACGATTGGGCCTGGGATTGAGAGAAACCGTTGGAATCGTCTTGCCGTCGCCAATCGTGGCTTGCTATGACGCTTAAAGAGTAAAAAAGCTCAGCGAACAGAACCCCCGCCAATGGAGGCACTTTGTTGGTCAGGCACTTTAGGCCGATTAGTGAAGCATGGTGTCGGAGGGATGAAACGATTAACTCGCACATCGCGATCGGGACGATAACGCAAGAACGCCGAACTCGCTTTGCCGACAAAAGTTAACGAAAAGTTAATTCTTTCGGCGTGCAACACTACTGCAAGGATGCAACCACGATGAAACTCGATCGCCGCCAATTCGCTCTGCTAGCCGGATCGATGTTTTCTGCGACCACGCTCGGAATTCAACAGCTCAGCGCTCAAGAAAACAGTCTTGCTGAACCCGTTCATCGCGTCGCAAACGCTTCTAGCATGGCGTCCCGCCCCACCGCGCAACACCCGCTCGATCGTGCACTCGATTTGGCCCGCACCAGCCTGGTCGGTTGCCGCGCGAATGTGAACGACTACACCGCGACCCTGATCAAGCGGGAACGCATCGGTGACACGCTTGGCGAGCATGAATTCATGCAGGTGAAAGTTCGTAATCGAAAGCAATCCGGCGGTCAAATGACTCAGCCGCTTAGCGTTTATATTCGGTTCCTGAAACCATCAAGCGTCAAAGGGCGTGAGGTCATTTATGTCGAAGGAAAAAACGAAGGCAACTTGATTGCACATGAAGGTGGTTTCAAAGGTCGGTTCTTGCCAACCGTTACGATTCCCCCAACGGGGATGCTGGCCATGCGAGGCCAACGTTATCCGATGACCGAAGTAGGTGTTGAAAACTTGATCGTTAAACTGATTGAACGAGGCCAAAAGGCGCGTCAACAATCAGACGTGCAATGCGAGTTCCGCAAAAACGCAAGGGTCAAAGATCGCATCTGCACCGTGCTGCAAGTGACAAGTCCCACCAAAGTCGAAGGTCTCGATTTCTATCAGGCTCAGGTCTTTATCGACGACCAATTGTCGTTGCCGATTCGCTACATCGCTTACGACTGGCCCAAGCGAGCGGGAGCACCGTTGGAAGTG
>CAYVAN010000215.1:0-7496 GCA_964449225.1 uncultured Rhodopirellula sp. | reverse complement strand
TCTCAATCATGCCCAACGCACCCTGAACTGCGCTTCGCTTGTTCCGGCCTACATTCCTAACAAATTTGGAAATGCTCTAGTGCTTTTCGAAAATGGGGGTAAGACAGCGGTTGCCAGTGTTGTCAATTCAGATCAAGGCGAAACAGCGTGGCGTCACTTGCCAACCAGCTACCCTGGCACGAATCAAATCAGGCGGACCTGTTCTTGGCCGATCCGATGATTCCCTCCGAAGATTCCCGATCGGTTTGATTGAGAATTAAATCCAAACAAGCGAGACCTTTGTCGGTATGGCAGATCCGAATCCTTCTCCTGAATCACCCTGCATTGACGTTTGCGCGATTGACACGAACAAAGTTTGTATCGGTTGCTACCGCAACCTGGACGAAATTGCCGCCTGGTCGCGATGCACCGATGAAAGGAAGCGGCAGATCCTGGACACTGCAAAGCAGCGGCAGGAGCTAGCAGAATAAGTGGCATAGGCTTTAGGCCTGTGCGTGGACAAGGCAAACACAGGCTGGAAACCTATGCCACTTATCTGGCGTCACTCAAAATTCTCTACAATGCTGCGGCGTAGCGAGCGGCGACTGCATCCCAGTCGACAACGTTCCAAAACGCTGTCACGTAGTCAGGACGCTTGTTTTGGTAGTTCAGGTAGTAGGCGTGTTCCCAAACGTCCAAGCCCAGGATTGGTGTTCCGCCGATGCCCGCAACTTCAGCACCCATTAAAGGGCTGTCTTGGTTAGCCGTGCTGCCTACCTTTAATTCGCCACCATCGACGTACAACCATGCCCAACCACTGCCGAAACGGGTACCGGCTGCGGTTGCGAACTGCGACTTCATTTCGTCAAGCGATCCAAAAGCCTTGTCGATCGCGGCGGCAAGGTCACCCGAGGGCGAACCGCCTTTGCCCGATCCCATCACGGACCAGAACAGCGAATGGTTGGCGTGCCCACCACCATTGTTTCGGACGGCACCTTTCTTGTCCGCTGGGACACTTCCCATGTCAGACACAAGCTCTTCGATCGACTTCGATTCCAGATCGGTCCCTGCGATCGCGTCGTTGACTTTGTTAATGTACGCCTGATGGTGTTTGGTGTGGTGAATTTCCATCGTTCGAGCGTCAATACTGGGCTCGAGAGCGTCATAGGCGTAGGGTAATTCGGGAAGGGCGTAGGCCATGGCCGTTGCTCCGTAAGTGGGTTGAAGGGTCGAAACAAAAACTATCAAAAAACGATAGCGGTCTGTCCAGATCCGACAACCCGGCACCCGAGCAATAGTTGCATCCCAACAGCAATTTAGCTTTCTTGCTGTTTCAATTCGCCCATCAAATAACTTCGCAAGCTGCTAATCACTTGACTGTAGCAAGCGCTCACATCGCGCCCACGGCGATCGCGGTTCCGCAGTGGTTTCAAGTTAACATGAACGTTGGTCAAGCTTCGCAAACTCTTGCCGGGTTTCGCAGCGGCACCGCGATCTTGAGCAGTTTCGGAAAGTGTCAATTGAGCCTGAATGGCCATCCGTTGGTCAACTCTTCGACGTCCACCGCTGCAATAAGTCGCGTTGACCTTGATTGAGACCTGGTTTTCTTTGACCACAATGATCTCGGCACCGTGATCAGCAATGAAACCACGAAGTTTTTCAATCGCCAAATCGACTGGGACTGGTGTAACGATATCGAATTCGCCGCTCTTATCGACACTTGAACCACTCAACCAATTGAACCAACCCAATTTGGTTTGATTGTCCTTGATCGCTTGATCGCTGCCAGAGCCAAGCTGGATCACTCGGTTGCGGCCATTGTCTTTTGCCTTTAACAGAGCACGATCAGATCTAGCCAACACGGACTCGGCAGTGTCACCGGCTTGGAATTGTGTCACACCGAAACTGGCAGTTACCGATTCATTATTTAGGCTTGGCAGAGGAGTCTTTTCCAATGCCGCGCGGATTGACTCGGCACGCGATGCGGCGGTTGCGTTGTCGCAATTATCGGCTACCAACAAAAACTCTTCGCCACCGTATCGAGCCACTAAGTCTCCGTCGCGACTGTGGGCTTTCAAAACCGCAGCGAACTTGACCAATGCTTCGTCACCGGCGGGATGCCCGTGGGTATCGTTCACGCTCTTAAAATGATCAATATCACAAATAATCAAACTGAATTTCGACTTACCACGCGACGCTTTGCTGGTCATTTCTTTTAATTTCTCATCAAAATGCGCGCGGTTGGCAACCTTCGTCAACGCATCCTGAGTGCTCTTTTCGTGCAGCGTCTCGATTCGGCGCTGCATGGTTTTTTGATCTGACATGTCGCGGAAAATAATGACCGATCCATGGACCCCTGGTTGGTCACCAGAAACAGGGGTAACGGTCATTTGCACCGGAGTCGCCTCGCGACCGGGCTGTTCCATTGACAGCGATCGTGTCACTGGCAGACCGGACTTTACAGCTTCACTTACCAGGCATTCATCCCTGTCATTTTGGTTCTGTGACACGTCTCGAAGCCGAAGCGTTTCATTGCTAAAACGTTTTCCAACGATCGCTTCTGCGGTAATCGAGGTCAACACATGCATGACGTCATTCCAACGCGTGATGATTCCTTCGGCGTCGGTGAAGACCACACCGTCTTTCATGTTGTCAAGCAACTGGTGGTAAAACAGCGATTCGCGGCGGGTGGCTTGGCTTGCGACCAAGGTTTCTCTTCCCCGTGACGCGTCGGCGGCATGACCGACACCGGTTGATCGATTAGCTGGACCAGTCCACATCGATTGAGATTTATTGTCGGCAAGCCCATGCAACCAACGGTTGACAACACATCCCTGTAATAGCTCGGGTCGCTCCTCCAGCATTCGGCTAAAGTCGGCAACTAGTTCTGGATCAAACTGTGTATGCCCACCTTTGTTCAATTCTTCCAATGCTCGTTCACGACTAAGTGCCGGTCGATACACGGTGTCAGTCGTCATGGAATCAAATGCGTCTGCAATGGATAACATGCGTGATCCGATTGGCAATTTGGCACCGCTAGGCCCATCGTCAAGTCGTCGCCCATCGAACCAGGTGCCAGCGTAAAGAACAATGTCCAACAATTCTTGATCACCGGTGCAACCTCGCAAGATCTCACACCCCAGTGGTGCGATTAGATCCATCGACAGTTGCTCATCAACTGTCAGCTTTCCCGGTTTACGGAGAATCCGATCAGGAATGCCGATCTTTCCCAAGTCATGAAGAAGGGCAGCGACTTCGATTCGATCACGGAGTTCGTCATCCAATTTCATCCGTTCGGTCCATGCGGAGCATGAAAGTGCCACGCGTAAACAGTGAGCCGCAGTCGCAGCGTGTTTGGTCCGAAGTGCGTAAAAAAGCGACGTCGCCATTCCCAGTCGCACAACCGCCAATCGGTTTTCAAAGCGAACTTCCGAAGCAGGAGAATTTGATTCTTTCGCGCGAGGCGAGGATTGCTGAAGCCCCTCCAAGAGACGCCCAACACGCCCATGAACGTCTTCGGCCGAACTGATTGGATCGCTTTTCGAGCTTTCAGTATCTGGCAAAGCGGCGACCTGCGGAGGGCCAGCAGCGACGCCAGAACCACCCAAGCTAGGTAGCAGTGGTAGCGAACTGGGGGACTGACCGGCGAAGGAGGAGCCATTTGTGTCGATTGCAGGAGTCATATTGGCCGTTTGTGGGTCCACGTGGGGAAGAAGATCGCGTAGCTACCTGAATCTAGGTCGAAAACTGAAGCCGAGCAGCGGAATTTTTCGTCCGAACATTGCCCTCAGAATCAGAGCGTTTGATCAGTGAAAGCTTGCGATTGCAGGTCTTCCTACCTAGGATGCAAGGGTCGAGAGCCGATTCGGCAATGATCCGCCGTTCCCAGGATCAAACCGCAGCTTCATCCGCCCGCTATTCCATTTCGATCGTTTTTTTCCGCCGGTGCTTAACGCGTGAGTCTTTCTGAAGTCGACCGACAACTGCTACAGCGCTGTCTGGACAGTGCGCCGCGCGCCTGGGAAGACTTCATTGATCGCTTCCTAGGCTTGGTCGTCCATGTTGCCAACCACACCGCGACATCGCGAGGAATCTCTTTAGACACAGCGACGCGAGATGACTTGGTTGCGGAGGTTTTCTTAGAACTGTTGCGTGAAGATTTCGCGGTGCTACGACGTTTTCGTCGCAATTGCTCTTTGGCAACTTACCTGACAGTCATTTCCAGACGCATTATCGTTCGTCGAATGATCCAAGCACGCCGAGGCCAAATAGCCGCGCAGGTGAATGACGCTGCTGAATCGGAAATCGATTCAGCACCCCAACGAATGGAAGATCGAGAGGAAGTCCATCAATTGATGCTGCGGCTTGATCCCAAAGAAGCAAACGTTGTTCGGATGTTCCACTTAGAAGGCAAGACCTATCAAGAGATTAGCCAAGCAATTGGCATCAGCGAAAACAGCATCGGCCCGGTGCTAAGCCGAGCTCGCGAAAAAATGCGAGCTGGCCAATCAGGCGGCAACGGTCGCCACTAATGGACGCGAATAGAAGAAGCGTTTCGATTCGGCTCCAATCGCCCAACGCTAGACCTCATCGGAGATCTTCTAACACCTGTTGCGAAGGTTTTGGATCAATTTCCTGAAGAGGGCTGTCGTCTCGTGCGAAAAACATCAAGTGCTGCCATGGCAATCCGTTGTACTCTCGGACCAGCTTCAGCCTATTCGCTTGATACTCTTTGATGATTTGACGCTTGGACATTTTGTGTCGCGGTTTGATTGGCACGCTTGGATCCTCTTCACGGTATTCCAAAAGCGCGACGACACCCTTGGGCTTCAGGGATCTTCTTATCGACCACAGCATCGATTGAGGATGCGAGAATTCGTGGTAGACATCGACCATCAAAACCATATCGACCTCGCCGATCGGCAACCGAGGATCATTCACCTTACCCAAAATGGGTTCGATGTTATTGAGCGATTGTTGCGCCCCCCGGGCCTTCAACTTTGACAACATTTCACGCTGAATATCCACCGCCAAAACTCTTCCATCTTGGCCTACCTCTTTTGCCATCGGTAACGTCCAAAAACCGTTTCCGCAGCCCATGTCGACGATCGTCATGCCCGGCTCTAAACCCAAGCGGTCAAATGATTCGCTAGCGTTTTCTTCCTGCTCTCGTTCAGGGCGAATCAACCACGATGCACCTCGATGCGACATGGGTTGGGCAACGACGCGACCAAGGTAAGAGCGACGCGTTTTCTCAACCGGCCGCGAATCGGCCGTTAAATCTTCGCCCAGCAAAGCATCTGCTGGAACGGTCAACGCCATTAGAAATGCTGTGAACAGGCACGCGGCAGATGAGGGCCTAAGATTCGTTTTCAATCGTAAATTCAAACTTTGGATCAAACGCGTTTTCAAAGTCATAGACATCATCAAAATCCTCGCGGCGATCGGATTCACTTTTACGCATTTGCTCGATTCGGATTAGATTGTAAACCAGCTCTCCAAAATCACCGGTGCAGTGAACTCCCCAAGAACTCAAAACAATGCGCGCGAGGTAACCGTACTGCTCAATCGCATACAAACGGCAAGACTCACTTAATTGCTGACCGGTAATGTGGTGCGAAGTCCTATGATCAGATTCGTCTTCTCCAAAATCGCTTGTTTCAAAACTAGCGGGATCAAAGTCAGTCGGATCGAATTCAGCAGGCGGGTTGGCGAAGTGCTGTTCGCCTAGTTCCGATTCATCCCTATTTTCGTGAGCAAATTGCAATGCTTCACGAATGAATTGATAGGCTTCGATCTTGTACCGCGTATCTTCGCTTAAAAGATCTCGCATCGCCTGCAACGGAGATTTCATAGGACTGTCACAACGCGAAAAAAAAGGAATACGAAACGCAAATGCTAAATGAACGCCATGCTAATTGAGATGACTTATTCGTTGTTCGGTGATAGGAATGCCTACCGCTAACGAACAACCGATTTTTATGTTTCCAAGATCATAGTTAAGACAGCCGTTTGACGTGAGCCCACCATGCTGCATGATCCACGAAAAACTGCGATCTGTCGTTCAAGCGAGCACGAAGATTTGCATGGAACCACGAACCGCTCATTTTTTTGGCCCAGTCGCTTTCTTTCCCGTTCCCTTTGTGCGACGCGCAGCTTTGTCAGGGTCTTCTCCTTGTCGGATGACCGAGACGATCTCGTCGGCATGCACCAAAATCCTGCGTTTGTCTTCAGTCCGCACCACTAACTGACCCGCCAAAATATCCTGGGCCAAAACGGTTGCATTGCCGTCTCGCGTCAACACCAAACTGCCAAGCGATGGCAGGTCTTTTGCCAGCGATTCATAGGTATCGAACTCGTATCGCAGGCAACATTTTAGGCGTCCACAACGCCCCGAGATTTTTGCCGGATCAAGGGTCGCCTTTTGCAACTTGGCCATCTTCATCGATACCGGCGGCATCTTGCTAAGAAAACGAGCGCAGCAAATGGGTTGTCCACAATCGCCATAGTCGGCCAACAACTTTGCCTCGTCGCGGACGCCAATCTGACGCATTTCGATTCGGGTCTGAAACTGTTTTGCTAGGTCTCGAACCAATTGCCGGAAATCGACCCGCTGGTCTGCCAAAAAATAGACAACGATCTTTTCGCCACCTAGAATCCGCTCGACATCGACCAATTCCATCTTCAATTTCAAGTAATCGATGCATCGCTGGCACTTCGCACGGTCTTTTTCAATCAGGCTTTCCAAATGCCTCGTCTGAACGCGATCGTCCGTTGACATCAAACGCAAAATACGTCCTTCAGTCGGCTCCTCGATATGATCGATCGCTGCGGGAGTGGCTTCGCACAATACGGTACCGATCTCTGTCCCACGTGATGAACGGACAACCACATCATCGCCGTAACGAAACGTTTGTTTTGCATCCATCACCCCCAGCGTGCGCATGGATCCACAGCGCACAACATATTGAAGCGTAGCTTCGCTTTGCTCAGTCGACTGATTCACAATCAGGGTTGATCCTTGCAATAGGAAAGAGCAAGCAACGCATAAGCCGTCACAAGTTGACGGTCGCCTTCCATCCAACGATCGTTTTCGGCATTGACCCACGACCCGTCGTCTTGCTGAACATCGATCAAAGTCTTTGCCAATTCAGATCGCCAAACATGCGGGGTGCCCTCCGCATCGTCCAAGACATCCACCCCCGCAGCATCGAGAGCTTTGGCGAAGGTGTGATAATAGTAATACAAACCCGACGGCCCCATCCCTGGATTGGTCTCCAGCGAATAATGGTTCCGAATGAACTCCATCGCCGCAATCACGCGAGGGTCATCTGCACTAAGGCCTGCGTAGATCATGCTTTTCAAACCCGCGTAGGTCATCGACCCATAGCTTCGCAATCCACCACCTGGGTTCTTTCCGGCTTGGCTTTCGCCCCCAGCCGCTGGCGTGTAATAAAATCCGCCATCACCAACGGCGCTGGCGTGCTGGGTGTCGTTGCCTTGGCCTTCCAAGTTTT
>CAYVAN010000214.1:6969-7548 GCA_964449225.1 uncultured Rhodopirellula sp. | reverse complement strand
CTGATGAAATGCGGGCTCGCGTCGACAACCTTGCCCCCGGCCAGCCCGTTTGGATGGGCACGTTCCACCGATTTTGTGCTCAACGTCTTCGCCGTTACGCATCGTTTGTTGGCTTGAAGGAAAACTATTCGATCTACGATTCGTCTGATTCCAAACAGGCGATGAAGCGAGCAATCGCGGCCGCAGGAATTTCAACCACGCATTGTTCGCCCGATCAAATCGCAGCATCGATCAGCAAGGCCAAAAACCGACTGGCCACGCCCGAAATGATGGAAGGTCACGCACTGAGTCCCCAGGACGCAATCGCGGCAAAGGTCTATCCGGTCTACCAGCAACAACTATTGACCGCCAACGCCGTCGATTTTGACGACTTGCTGCTTCACATCGCACGACTGCTTCGCGAGAACCCCGAGGTTCGTGGCGAATTGGATGCCAAGTACAAGTACATCATGGTGGACGAGTATCAAGACACCAACTTGGCCCAGTACGCGATCGTTCGCGCCTTGTCGATCGATCATCCTAACCTAGCTGTCACCGGCGACCCCGACCAATCGATCTACGGTTGGCGTGGTGCGGATG
>CAYVAN010000214.1:460-6959 GCA_964449225.1 uncultured Rhodopirellula sp. | reverse complement strand
CCGACTTGAACAACATCCTGGATTTCGAGAAAGATTATCCGAACGTCAAAACCGGTCGGCTGGAAAAGAATTATCGCAGCACGCCAAACATTCTGCGAGCCGCCGATGAACTGATTCGCCACAACCAAAAACGGAAACAAAAAGAACTTTTTACGGACAATACCGAAGGTGATCCGGTTGTCCTGCGAATCTATGAAGACGGTTACAAGGAAGCCGACGGTATCGTCGACGATATCGCTGACAAGATTGCCGGCGGACAGTACAAGGCAAACGACTTTGCGGTCTTTTGCCGCATGAACGCTCTGACGCGGTCGTTGGAACACGCCTTCCGGTCACGTGCGCTGGCCTACCAGATCGTAGGTGGCGTGGAATTCTATCAGCGACGCGAAATTAAAGATTTGCTGGCCTATCTGCATTTGATCAACAACCCGAATCACGACGTCGCCTTGCAACGCGTGATCAACACGCCCACGCGCGGGATTGGTGCAAAGACGATTGAACGGATTCGCGACCACGCCGACTACCATCGCATCCCAATGCTGGAAGCCGCCCGTCACGCAGAGTCCATTGATGGATTGGCAAAACGCGCCAAGACGATGATCGGTAAGTTCATCACGATTTACGATCGCGTCAGCAAGCGTGCCACATCATCGCTGGAAGATCTAATTCGATACATCGTCGAAGAAACCGCGTACGAGGATTACGTCGAAAAGACAGCGACCGAACAGCAAGACGCTAACCCGATGGCCAACGTCGACGAGTTCATCACTGCGGCGGTGGAATTCGATCGCCAGCATCCGGACGATGGATCGCTGGACTTGTTTTTGGAGCAAGTGGCTTTGGTTGCTGACACCGATAAATTTGACAGCGAAACCGAACGCGTGACGTTGATGACTTTGCACGCGGCGAAAGGGTTGGAATTCCCTTGCGTTTACATCATCGGTGTCGAGGACGATCTGATACCGCACTCGCGATCAAAAAGCACTCAATCAGAGTTCGAGGAAGAACGCCGGTTGCTGTTCGTCGGGATTACGCGAGCGATGCAAAGTTTGCAATTAAGTGTGTGCAAACGGCGAGCGGTTCGTGGAGACATTCGTCCGGTAATTCCAAGTCCGTTTTTGAACGAATTGCCGCACGGTGAAATCAAACGCATCGAATCGGCGACGTCGCATGACTACTTTGATGATGAGTTCGGCGACGAGCTGAACCAGGATAGCTATCCCGATTCGTGGGATCTGCCCGGTGAAGGGACGCTTGAAGCAAAAGAATCGGACGACTTGGTTCTGGATACGCCGACAGCCAATGCGTTTGTTGACGAAATCTCACAGGTCGCTCCGCCACCCCCGAAGGCCAAGCCGAAACCCAAGCCTTCATTTTCAGGCATCAAAACAGGTGCCGACTTTTTATCGGGCGGTGTCACGCCGGTCACCGCGTTCCAAGAAGGCGTCGCGGTGCGGCATCCCGAACATGGCGAAGGCACGATCACCAACGTCACCGGTCGCGGCCCCAAGCGAACCGCCAAGGTGCAATTTCAAGACGGCGAACACAGCTTCCGCCTAGCCTATGCCAAGCTGGAATTAGTGTAGGTCAATTGTCTCAATTGACCAAAACAAAACTTCGTTCGATTGCCGCCAATCGAACGATCAAACACGCCGGTCAATAGAGGACAATTGACCGACACCGATCAACCCGCCATCTTTGAAATTCGGTTGTGAGGTTGTGCCAATTCTTCGGCACTGGCTTGATATCGGTACTGCATCAAGTAAGCGTCTTCTTCGCTGTCCTCGTAGAAGTCACGCAGCACTGAAACCGCTTTAAAGCCAATCGATTTGAAGAACAACTGCGCTTCTAAGTTTGTCTCGCGAACTTCCAACATGATTCGGTTGCGACGTTCGTGCGAAAGCTTGCCCAGCAGTTTGCTGACCATCGCAAGCCCGACACCGTTGCGGCGGCTTTCATCGGCGACTGCGAAGTTCAGAATGTGCAATCGGGTTTTGTGCAGTTCATAGATCATAAAGCCAACGACCTTGTCGTTTTCTTCAGCAACCATTCCGATGCAATTTCGCTGGCGAAGGCAGCGAATAAAGTCTTCCTCGTTCCAAGAAAACTCGAAACTTTTGTTTTCATTGCCCAGGACTTCTGGCATGTCTCGGCGAATCATCCAGCGAATATGAACGCAGGTTTTGGGCGAACTCGTTTCCTCGACTGACTCCTTTCCAGCAGAAAACACTCTTCAGGACGCCCCCGACGAACGCCCCGCATCAGTCATCCTGACCGACAATTCCGAAAGTAGCAGATGTGTGAAACCGGACCAAGGCAGATTGGTAGGTTTTAGAAATTAGTGATTAGGTTTTAGCAAACGCAACAAGCCGGGCGTGAAACAACCCGCGTGAAACCAGTGGGTCGCACGCGGGTTGTTGGTGAAGTCGTGGTGGATCTTGTCAGGGATCGGTTACGCAGGGATCCGTTACCCAGTGGATCTTTAACAAGATCCACTACGTAGGTGTTGGGTTAACCGGCGATTTTGAGTTGCGGACGGCTTCCTTGGTCGCACAGCACTTCGCGAAGGCGATCGAATTCATCGGGATCGGTGAAGTGGATCGTGATCTTTCCCTTGCCACGCGCCGATGACTTGATTTCAACCTTGGTGCCAAAGATGTGCCGCATTTCTTGCTGCATCGCTTCGACTTCGGGCGTAATGCTACGTCGCTTTTGGCGTGAGACGTTGACAATTTTTTTGCCAGTGTCCGCGTCCTCTTCTTTCTTCAATAGCTCAGCAACATAAGTCTCGGTCGCTCGAACGCTCCACCGATCTTCCATGATCTTTTTGGCAATGTTGACTTGGATGTCTTCGTCACCAATCGGCAACAGGGCTCGGGCGTGCCCGGCGGTCACTTCGCCGGCGGATAGCAAGTCCAAGATTGCGTTAGGCAATTCGAGCAACCGCATCAGGTTGGCGATCGTGCTTCGGTCGATCGACAATCGTCTGGCCAAGTCATCCTGTTTGCACTTGTGTTCTTGGATGTACCGCTTGAAAGAGAGAGCCTTTTCGATGGGGCTTAGGTCTTTGCGTTGCAGGTTTTCGATGATTGCAAGTTCAGCAACCAGGCGGTCGTCCGCTTCGCGAACTTCGGCGCGAATCGTTTGCAGCCCCGCGTGAATGGTCGCTCGCAGGCGTCGTTCGCCGCTGATCAGTTGGTACTTACCATCGACGACGCGAACCAGGATTGGTTGCAGTTGCTGATGGTTCTTAATCGACTCGGCCAGCGAAGCGATTTCGTCTTGGTTGAATTCACGACGCGGCTGAAACGGATTGTTTTCGACCTGATCGACGCGAAGTTCCAGCGATTCAACGCCGCTTCTTTCGTCGCGAGGACTATTTTCGTCAACGAAGTCTCCTTCGATGTCCGTTCCAAGCAAGGCAGCGAGGCCCTTGCCTAGCCGTCGGTCTTTGCCGCCGCCGTTGGGTGCCGAGGGATTCGGGGAATTGGATGGGTTTCGTTGGGTTGCGGTCGAACTATTCACGCTGGAGCACCTCCATGCAAAGCTGGGTATAAGCGAATGCACCACGCGATCTGGGTGCGTACTGGAACACGGTTTTGCCGTGACTGGGGGCTTCGCTAAGCGAAACGTCCCTTGGCACGACGGAATCAAAGACAATGTCACCAAAGAAATCTCTGACTTCTTCGTCAACTTCGCCCGTGAGTTCTAAAGTCGGGTCGTACATCGTTAAAAGGATGCCGCCGAATGTGAGTCGTCCGTCCGTAGCGACGATGACTTTCTTGATGGTTTGGATTAGCTGCGTCAGGCCTTCCATCGCGAAGTACTCGCACTGGATAGGCATCAGCACTTCGGTCGAAGCGGTCAGAGCAGTTTGGGTCAATGCACCGACACTTGGTGGGCAATCGATCATGACGAAATCGTATCCGTCGATCACACTGTCCAGGTGGCCGCGAACGAGTTGGGTTTCGGTGTCGCCGGGGCTGGCAAGTTTGTCGACGTCGTGGAATGTGCGACTTCCCGGCACAATCGATAAATTCTTGACCTTGGAATCGACGATGGACTGTTCAAGTTCATCGGTTTGGACAAGTGGGTGGCCGTCGGTGGGGTGAATGCCAAGCGATGTGGTGGCATTGCACTGCGGATCCATGTCGACCAGCAAAGTTCGCTGGCCGGCCATTGCTAATGCGGCCGATAGATTGACGGCTGTGGTGGTCTTACCCACACCGCCTTTCTGATTAACCACGCAAAGGATCCTTCCCACAGTAGATTTGCTTCCGTTTTCGATGAAGCAGAATTTGGTGAAGCCGGCATTCCATCACCGGGCTTCTTCTTGTCAGTGTTTCTTCGTTTCAGATTTCTGTCTGTTCTGGTTTCTTTCAATCGGGGCTTCTGTTCCCGACGATCCGAACAGTACGGCAAATCCATCTGGTGAAACAAGACTGGTTTCACAAGAAACTAGGTGGTCCGGGGCGAATTGGCAGAGTGGGCGAAACGGGGTAAGGTTTGCCGGTTAGCCGCCGCCTTGAAATCGTGCCCCAACGCTCTGCGATCGGGTTTTCCGATGCGTCTTTCCGACTGCGTCTTTCCGACTGCGGAGCGTCCGGCCACAATTCTACGCGAGTGGATTGAAGGTTAAGCCAGATAACAGCTTTGGATAGAAGTAGGTGCTTTTCGCTGGCATCCGTTCTTTGTGCAGGCTGATTGCTTCGACGTGGTTCAGCTTCGCAGGCATCACCAATGCCGCCAACGTGTAGGGATCATCCGAATCGCTTTCCGCCTGACTGCCCTCGCCCTGCAATCCTTTGATGACTTCGTCGACATCGTGAACGTAGGTCGGTTTCGGGTGTCCAGCACAACCAAGCAATTCGTCGATGACCAAACGATGCAGCAGGCTGACGCCCAGGCTTCGCCAATCATCGCTCTTTTCCGGCGCAAGTTCCAACATCGCCGCAGCGGCACGCTCGTTTGCTTTGGCCAGAACCCAGGTTTCGTCGCTCAGGGCGTACAACGCAATCAGATCTTGGTTGTCGGCGGATTCCATGTTACCCCACGCCGTACTGGCCGCCCCCAACCCGCCGCCGATGACCTCGCAATCAAACGTATCAGCCAGTTTGGCAATGATCTGGCTCGACGAGAATTCTGGTGTTCCGCGAAGCAAACGGTGAGTCGGCAATACGATCATTCCAGGATCGCTCATCCCGACCAGCATCGTCATCACGAAATTTGCTGGATGATCGTCCGGCAACGAACCGCCGTTCTCGTTTGCGATTTGCGTTTTGTAATTGCACGAAGTCTCGTAGCGATGATGACCATCAGCAACGTACATCGGTTTCGCTGACATCAGCTCGCTGACCTTGCCGCAAACTTTCGGATCGGTGACCGGCCAAACTGTGTGCTTTACCGCCAAGTGGTCGGTCGCTTCGATCGGCGTGATACCCTTGGTTGCGGCATCGAGTAATTCAATGACGACGTTGTCTGGATCTGGATACAAACCAAAGATCTGCGAATTGTTTTGCCGCGTTGCTTGGGTCAACTTGAGTCGATCGACCTTTGCCTTTGAATGCGTTTCTTCATGAGGATAGATATTGCCCTCGCCGAACGGAGTGGTCCGAATGCGGCCTTGGAATCCGCGGCGAGTATAGGTTTGCCCATCGACTTCAAAAGTTTGGTGATAGACGTAATATGCCGGAGTGTCCTCGGTCATCAACACGCCCTCGCTCTTCCATTGATTGACAAACTTTGCAGCGCGTACGTAACGTTCGTCAGCTTGATCGCCCGGTTCAGCCCGGTTCAAAATAATTCGAATGACGTTCGCTGGGTGCTGCTTATAAAGCTGGTCTTGAAGATCGGGATCGATTACGTCGTACGGCGGTGCGATAACTTCGGACAGCGATCCAACATGGTCCAAGTTGTAGCGAACAGCGGCGAAAGGCGTCGTTTCAGGCATGTTTCAAAATCCGCAGGGTTAAAGGGCGATACGTCCGTGAAACGATATGTGAAACAAAGCAGGGTTTAAAGTGTAGGACAGCCGTCCCGTTTGTCTGCCGAGCGCTTATCAGGCTGATTGTTTAATTGGGGCAATTGGCCTGCAAGTTTGCGCACGAAAAAACCCGGCGGGGATTGGGGAATCCCGACCGGGTCTGGGTTCATTTTCAAAAGCTAAAAGCTTTTCCTAGTGGACTGTCCAAGCTAGAAATTAGAGTTGGCAGTAGCGGATCTTGTTAAAGATCCTCGTGCGTCGGGATCTTTGACAAGATCCACTACCCTAAAATTCAAGCTTGACGAGGCACTAGTAGCGATAGTGCTCGGGCTTGTACGGCCCGTTGACATCAACGCCCATGTAGTCCGCTTGCTCTTGTGACAGCTTTGTCAGCTTGACGCCGCAAGCATCCAGGTGCAATCGAGCAACTTCCTCGTCCAGAGCTTTGGGCATTAGGACGACTTCGACCTTGTACTTGTCGTTGTCGCGATTTTCCCAAAGTTCCATTTGAGCGAG
>CAYVAN010000214.1:0-450 GCA_964449225.1 uncultured Rhodopirellula sp. | reverse complement strand
AACGATGGGTGACCAGTCGCACAGCCCAAGTTCACCAAACGGCCCTTGGCCAAGATGATGACGCTGCGGCCAGTGTCGCTGAAGGTGTAACGATCAACTGCACCGATGTCCGAAGGCTTAATTTCGCTGCAAGTTGCCTTGCCAGCTTCGACTTGCTCTTCGATCCAAGCAACGTCGATTTCGGTGTCGAAGTGACCAATGTTGCAAAGAATTGCATCGTTGGGCATGTGCTTGATGTGATCGCCCAGGATGATGTCCTTGTTGCCCGTTGTGGTGACGAACAAGCGACCTTCTTTGCAGGCTTCTTCCATCGTGGTGACTTCAAAGCCTTCCATCGCAGCTTGCAACGCGTTGATGGGATCAATTTCAGTCACGATCACGCGGCAGCCGTAGCTCTTCAAGCTATGGGCACAGCCCTTTCCGACATCGCCGTAACCGCAAACGACTGCG
>CAYVAN010000213.1:0-7571 GCA_964449225.1 uncultured Rhodopirellula sp. | reverse complement strand
TCGGATGCGTTCGACGTCGAACACATCTTTTGGCTTACCGCCCTTACTCATACTCGACTCGTGGTCAGATAGATTGAAAATCAGGTCAACGCAGCGATTGACTGCCGCGGGGATCGGTTAATTTACAGCATCAGGCGACAATCATCGAGACCCTTTGGCAGAGTCGTAATCACCTCGGCCCCATCGGAGGTAACCAGAACGTCATCTTCGATACGAATGCCAAAATCGCCGCCGAAGTAAACCCCCGGTTCCACGGTCACGATCATGCCAGGTTCCAACGTTTCCTTGGAAAACTCGGCCAAACGCGGCCCTTCGTGGATGAATAATCCGATGCCGTGACCGAGCGAATGGAGAAAGTTTTCAGCCAAGCCGCTCTTCGCCAAGACATTTCGCGCCACCGCATCGATGTCCGAGCAGGCAACGCCGGGCTTAATGGCATCGATCGCAGCCATATTGGCCTCCAACACCACCTCGTATGCCGACCGAAAACGATCGCTTGCTCCTTCGCGATGAAAAGTCCGAGTGATGTCGCTGGCATAGCCCGATAGCTTGGCACCCCAATCAACCAACACGGTCTGATGATCCGCCAGCGCCCGCTTGGCGGGCTGATAATGAGGCAGCGCACCGGTTTCACCAAAACCGACAATAATGTCAAAGCTGACACCATCGGCGTCATCATTTCGCATTGCATTCTCTAAATCCAACGCAAATCCACGCTCGGTCGTCTGAGCATTCAATCCCGCCAAGGTTTTTGTAAAGGCGCGCTGTGCGATCGCCGCCGATTGGCGAATGATTTCGATTTCATGTTCGTCTTTGACTTGGCGCGATTGTTCAATCACGCCTGTTGATTGCAACCAAGTCGTATCAGGACTGTTGGTGGCCAATTCATTCATCGCCGCCAACGTAAGATCCGCAGCTTCGATCGCAACGGTTGCCAATTTTAAGTCCGCGATCACTTCGGCACTCAATTCCGTGATCTTTTGCACTGGCGGCCGAATCACCTTCTTCATCGAACCACATTGCTGAGCCAACTGAACGTCATAACGACCATCGCTTAGAATCACAGCGTCACGATCGGTCACCAACAAATAACTGCTGTCGCCGGTAAACCCAGTCAAATATCGAACGTTTAACTCGTCGGTTATCAGGAACGCTTCGCATTGGTTTCCATTTCCATCAATGTCGGCGAAGCGACGGCGCACGCGATCGATGCGGGCTGAGTAATCGGGAGTAGCCTGAGTCATTTTATCTTTAGATTTTTCGGAGGAGTTTCATGCCTTCACGTCCGCCATACGTTAACAATAAAGCGCCGTTTGCGGCACACTGGTCGACCACCGTTTCAAAGAAAGATGATTCACCGGGCCACGGAAAGGCAAAGAACAGATCGAAGTCATCCATCGCCAAACCAACCTCATCAAAAACGTCACCCGAATCGGTCACCACGTTTTCAATCTCGCGATCGAGTTCCGAAAAATCCAAATCGTCCCGCGGCACAAAACTGCCGCAATAGAAGTCAACCGATCCGCTAAGAAGATTTCCCAGCGAAGTTGATAATTCAATCGATTGATCAGTCAATTCGGGTTCAATTTCAATGCCAATCGACTCCATCGCGGGCATGGGATGATCCATGGCCGCCAACAAGGTCGCGCCGCCAATACCGCTACCCAATTCGCAAAAACGATTGCCAGCACAGAGCTGGTTTTGATGAATCCACATCAACGCCTGACCCACCAAATGGAAATCGCAGGTAACAAAATTTTCAATCACTCGATCACTGGCCAACATGAACGCTTCGATCGATTCATTGACCTGGTCGATCAGTTCATTGGCTGCCTCTGGCAACACTAGCTTTGAAAGTGATTCCGGAATTTCGATCGGTTGGAAGGTCATACGTTGGGCACAGACGAATAAGTAGGCTTTGATGGAACGAAAGTGGTCGCAGCTGATCCCGCCAAAGTTCAAATAGAGTTCAAACAGAGTTCACTAAACCGTGGCTGGTGTAGCTAACAATTTTCCCCATGCACTAAGGCTTTTTTTCAGACCAGAACTTACGGGCGCGTTTGACGTGCGGAATGTGACGACGCAGTTGATCGGCGGGCAATTTCAGTAAACGCTGCTCGTATTCCTTCAACCAATCGGTAAAGAACGTGACGGATTCGGCGGTTACTCTGGGTTGATCGTCAAAAACGATGTACCAGGGCGCACTGAACGCCGCACGAAGGTGATCTTCGTAACCTGTGACCACGCGGACGATCACCCATCCGCTTTCCTTAATTTCAAGCGGTGGGATTTGCCCGCCAGCCTTCGCAAATTCATCCAACCTCGCACTGTACCGAACCACACCGTTGTGAATGACGTCCAAGTAATCGACCGGATCACGAACCGCCAAACGAAGCTCTGGACGGAGGCTTAGGACTTCGCCTGCGGAAGCTCGGAAGACGTGCCCAGGAATTTTGCCCGCCAAGGTTGGGCGTAAGCAAGGACCGTTGGTCAGAACCGATTGCCCCGCGATCGCCGCCGCCCACCATTGGTTCATCGAGGCCGGCGCGGTTGGTTGATCAGGCTGATCGCTATACGATCGCGAAGCAGTTGTGACGTAAGTTCGGTTGTACCCAATGGGCGTTTTACCAGATTCGTCACCGCTGCCCGCCAAGGGAGCAATCTGAAAACCAGCTTCTAACATTTGGTGATAGATCGTTTCAGCCCATTGACCGACCGCCTGCGTGTGACCTTGCATCAGACTCTTGACCGGCCGCCCCTTGGACACTCGTACGACCTTTCGATCCAAACGCAACCAATCACCGAGGATGAAAATCCCATCGATGTTTTCGGTTGCCAACCAAACCGGCAATGGCCAAGCAAACGGGTTTTCAATTACCGAAATAACTTGCGACGATTCTTTGCAACGCAGCAGCGTGTCGGTGGGCAATTCATCATCCAACGGCTCGGATGGTCCAATGATGGACATCCCATTTAGGAACTTAGCATCGTTGCGAATCCAGGTCGGGTCGTGCTTAATCAGATCATCTTTGTCACGGCCAGCAATCGGACGTGCAGCAATGTCACCCGCCACGGTCGCGACATGCAAATCTTCGGATGCCATTCGCAGTGGAAAGCTGTAAGCAGACGGTGGGACCAAGCAATCGCCTGAAACCCAACCTTCGGCCAACATATTCACCATTCGCGGCAAGTCCACGTGATGATCATCGAGGCTTGTTTTTTCCAGAGTAAAATCGCCGCTGATGATTCGATACTCTGGCCCCCGGACAATCCGAAAACGATAAGCACCTTCGGGCAACGACAATTCCAATCGGCGATCGACCACCATTCCGATTCCGGCAGGAACCGTTTTGCGGACTGGCATCAAAGCGAGCGGTCGCCCCTTGCGTTGGGATTCTGGACGCCACATTTCGACTCGGCTAATCACCGGTTCAGATGTTTCTTCATCGGACAGCGAAAAATCCAGTACACCACCATCGGCAAGAACATTTGAAATCGTCAACGAGGCAGCCAACAACGTCACCGATACAACAACAAACGCCCGTCGAATAGAAAAGGTCATCATGACTTCGCGTGGTTCATGGACAGGGCGACTACGGGGCCGTCAAATTCAAGATTTAGGTTGGACGTAGTGGATCTTGTTAAAGATCGTTGCGTTTTAAAGATCGCTACACATTGGGATCAATAACAAGATCCACTTCCCGATACTTTGAATTTGACGCATCAACAAAGGGCGTCAGAAAATTTCTCGTGCGACTGCAAAGATAACGTCTTCTTCGTCGATCGTCTTGGCCGTCCACTCCAAAACGATGTAATCGCCCGAAGCGGTGCGATAACGGTTTTGAAAACGAACGACCGAATTTCCCGCGTCTAGATCGTTCATGATCGCAAGCGTTTTCTCGTGATCATCGGGGTGAACGAATTCCAAAAAGGGCTTCGCCAGAATCTGATGCTCGCGGTAACCCAAAACCCGCGAAAAATTTTCGTTCACACGGCGAAAGTAACCCTGGAAGTCCGCAATGCAAAATAGATCTGGCGACAATTCAAAGAACCGATCCATGTCGCTACGAACTTGGGTAAGAGCCGATTCTTGATAATCCAACACTACCTTCGCGACGATCCAAGCATTGGCAGGTCGACGGTCTGGATTCGACTGCAAACATTGTTTTGCCAAACAAATCAAGGAATCATCGACGCCAGTGGAATCCAAACGCCGGTACGCGTTGGTTAACCGAGCACTTGCGGCATCCCGAAAGACCTTGGTCGGCGCGTCCGAATTGTATGGCGGCGACCCGGTCAGTATTTCGCACAGGATGCAACCGAGTCCGAAAACGTCGGTTCGTTGATCGAGTTGTTTTCCATGGGCTTGTTCGGGTGACATGTAGGCCGGTGTGCCGCGAACCGGTGACTTGGCAGTGTCAACCTTATCGACATCTTCGCCAATTGAATCATCGTTGCGAGCAGATTCATGCAGTGCCTCGCAATACCGAGCCAAGCCCCAATCCATCACGTTGACTTCGCCAAACGCACCAACCATGACATTGCTTGGCTTCAAATCCAAATGGACGATGTCCCGTGAATGAGCGAATGCAACAATTTCACAAGTCTTGGCAAACACGCTCAACAATCTTGCCAGCGGCACACGCCGCTGGTTCATCAACTCGGTCAACGTCGCCCCGTCAATTAACTTCATCACATGAAACGGGCGACCATCGATGCTGTGTCCACGATCGTAGATCGGTGTGACGCCGGGATGAGACAGGAAGCTCATGATATGCGCTTCGGCCTCAAACTCCCGCAAACTAGCCTCGCAATCAGCTCGGTCACGACGCAGCAACTTCACCGCGACTTCCCGACAAAGGTACCGATCGATCGCACGAAAGATGATCCCCATGCCGCCGTGCTGCAACTCTTCGACGATCAGATACCGATCTTGCGGTAATTCAGGCAGTGATTCAGATTCGCCTACCCAGTCGACCGAAGCTTCCAACGCAAAATCGGAATCCAACGGATTTCCGCGCACCGATCCCGTCGTTTCACCGCTTCGATGGTTGGATTGTTTTCCGGACATCGAGTTTCACTTTCAAAATCTTGAAATGAACCTCGAACTATCCTAGCTGTAATTGGGTGTTGGCGCACGATAGTCGCTCATCTTTATCGATTTGAACCATTCAATTGTCGATTCAAGGCCATCAGCAAGCGCGACTTTGGGCTCCCAGCCGAGTTTTTCCTTGGCAAGCGAAATATCCGGTCGGCGGCGGGTTGGGTCGTCTTCGGGAAGCGGGCGTTTGACCAACTTGCTCTTGGAACCGGAAATTTCAATCACCAACTCTGCCAACTCACGAATCGTAAATTCGACCGGATTGCCGATGTTCACTGGGCCAATGAAATCATCAACTTCCATCATTGCCAAATGAGCATCGATCAAGTCATCGCGATAGCAGAATGAACGCGTTTGTTCGCCGTCACCGAAAATCGTGATGTCGTCACCGGCCAACGCTTGGCGAATAAAGTTCGATACCACACGCCCGTCATACGGATGCATCCGCGGGCCGTAGGTATTAAAAATTCGCACGATGCGAACATCAACTCCGTTGCTGCGGTGATAATCCATGAACAGGGTTTCCGCGACACGTTTGCCTTCGTCGTAACAGGCGCGTAGACCGATCGGATTGACGCTGCCGCGGTAACTTTCCACCTGCGGATGAACTTCGGGATCGCCGTAGACTTCGCTGGTGCTGGCTTGCAAGATCCTTGCGTTGCATCGTTTGGCAACGCCCAGCATGTTGATCGCACCCATCACGCTGGTTTTGATCGTCTTGATCGGATTGTACTGATAGTGCCCCGGAGCGGCGGGGCATGCCATGTTGTAGATTTGATCAACTTCTAAAAAAATCGGCAGGGTGACATCATGGCGGATCAATTCAAAATTGGGTCGATTCAACAAATGAGCGACGTTGTCTTTTTGGCTGGTAAAAAAATTATCCAGGCATATCACATCATGCCCATCCTCCAGCAATCGCTCGCAAAGATAAGAGCCTAAAAAGCCAGCCCCGCCGGTGACAAGAATGCGTTTAATCATGAATTGATAATCAGTTCAATGTGATTTGGTCAGTGAGTTCGTTCAGTGATTCGTTCAGTCAGTTTGCAAGACGCAGTTATCGATCAAACGAGTACCGCCAATGTGGGCGGCGATCAGGGCAACCGTATTGCTTTGAATTGTTTTAATCGGCAGCAGTGTTTCAGAATCGACGATGGCAGCATAGTCGATCTTGTCCATGACGCTAAGCTCCTGTTGCATCGCACACGAAATCTGGTCAACGTCACGGATCCCTTGCTGAATCAGTGATTGACAGATGGACAGCGCACGGGACAGCGATAGGGCTTTGGTACGATCGTCGGGCGAAAGATACCGATTTCGACTGCTAAGAGCCAACCCATCGGCTTCACGCACCGTTTCGCAGGCGCGCAGTTTAACGCCCAGATTCAAATCCTTTGTCATCTCTTCAATGACCCTGAACTGCTGATAATCTTTTCTGCCAAAAAACGCCGTGCTGGCTGGAATCGCCGCAAATAGCTTTAGAACGACGGTGGCAACACCACGGAAATGATCGGGCCGAAATTCGCCCTCCAACGGCAACGCAACCGATGGCGGATGAACAAAGGTGCTGTATCCCGCAGGGTACATTTCATTACCACTGGGAATAAAGGCAATGGGCGGTTCCTTGACCCCGTTGGTTTTCCCAGCATCGCCTAACAGCTTTAAGTCGCTATCGAGCGTTCTTGGATACTTGTCCAAATCTTCGCTAGGCCCAAATTGAGTTGGGTTGACGAAAATGGAAACCACCGTGTGGTCGCAATCAGCGAGACTTTGACGCACCAACGACAAATGCCCCTGATGCAAAGCACCCATCGTAGGAACCAAACCCACGGTTTGCCCCTGTCCTCGCCACTTTAGAACAAGATCACGAATCTTGCCGCACGTCTGAATCGTCTCTATCACGTCACGCGCTCGATGTTGCTTCAAGCAGCACGTGCTCGGAAACAAAGATGGGAATCTGAGGATCGAATGTCACCGCCACTGCAATGGCATCGCTGGGCCGCGAATCGATTTCGATCTCGGATCCGTCTTCTTTGATCAGAATCAGTTTTGCGAAATAAGTGCTTTGATCAAGATCGCTAATCAGCACATGGTCGATGATTGCCCCCAGCGATTCGGCGACGTTGACAATCAAATCATGCGTCAACGGTCGCGGCGGTTCATAGTCATCTTTGACGCGGCGATCGATGTTGGTGGCTTCAAAGATACCAATCAGAATCGGAAACTCGCGTTCCCCGTCGACTTCTTGCAAATAGATAACTTGGTTCTCAGTCAGCTCGGAAATAATGATCCGAGCGAGTTGCATCTTGACGGACATGAGTGTGTTGACCGCAGTTGAGCGAAACGAAAAAAATAATCGAATGAAGTCCGCAGTATAACAACAAAGTCGCGTCAAAGTGACATAGGCTTCCAGCCTGTGCAGGGCAAAACACTTTTTCACTTTGGAGCGTTCCCCATTGTCGCTAGGCTA
>CAYVAN010000212.1:0-7642 GCA_964449225.1 uncultured Rhodopirellula sp. | reverse complement strand
TCTTTTGTTGTATGCTCCTTGCATATTCTCGCCTCTTGTTGTAAACGTTCTCGTATTTGCTTCTCCGCGTGCGCCAAATTTTCACTGCTGTACACGGAGCCAGTTTCATCGGCTCCCCACAAAGGCCACCAACGGCTACGAGCTATTCCGGTACCTTCTAATAAAAACGGATACCACGAAAGCCCTTCATTCAGCGTCATTCCGAATCCGAAATTTGGTCCCTTTGATCTAAAGTCTCTATGGCAAGACTCGTTGCGTCGCGCGATCTTCGCTCGAAAGTTGGGCAAAGAAATTGGGGTTGATAGTCCAGAAGATTTGTTTGCCGGTGCCCTGCTTCAAGACATGGCGATCCCGTTGCTGCTTAAAGAACTGCCAGCCGAATACGAAGAATTGATTCAGCGTCGCGCCGATGAGGGACGTCGCCTGAGCGGTTTAGAAAAAGAGCTATTTGGTTGGGACCATGCCGATGCAGCCGCCATGTTGGCTGATCGTTGGAACCTGCCTGAACATTTTGTTTCACTGATCGCTGAGCACACTCAGATGGATGAGTTGCTTAACGGAGGTCCGGCCAAGCACTCGGCTGCTTGCGTCGCGCTGGCGTCCTTGCTGCCATCATGCAGCGACGAGCAATGGAGTGAGCAATCGGTGTTTAACGAAAGCTATCTGAAGTTGACACAAGGCAGCCCCGAAGCACTGGCGGCCTTATTCGCCGAAGTCGACGAGCTGACTGCTGAGTTCGCGCCGTTGCTGAAGTTGCCTTCGCCCAAGAAAACGCTTGTCGAATACTGATAAGTTAGATTCGCACTTAGTGGTTCGTCAGGATCAAGGTTTCGCGTGTCAGGATCTTTAGCAAGATCCACTCCCCGAAAATTGAAATTTGACGCACTTAGTCTTTTTTTGACAACGACCAATCGCGTCGTTGTCGGCTGCTTGGGATCGCCATTTTTTTGCGATATTTTGTGACCGTTCGCCTGGCCACCGTCATTCCAGTCTTCTTGAGCTCTTCAACCAGCCGTTCGTCACTGTAGGGGTCGCTCTTGTCTTCTTTGTCGATCAATTCTTGAAGCTTCAAGCGAATCGTGTCCCAGGCGACGTCTTCGCCATCTTCGGTTTGTGTTCCGCCTACGAAGAATCGCTTTAGCGGCAAAATGCCTCTTGGGGTTTGCATCCATTTGTCGTCGACGGCTCGGCTAACGGTCGTGACGTGAACGCCGACCTTGTCGGCGATTTGCTGCATCTTTAGTGGCTCGATCGCCTCGGGGCCTTCGTCCAAAAATCGCTTCTGGTGTTCAACAATCGCTTGAGAGACTTTGGTCAAAGTGCTTCGACGCTGTTCAATAGAATCGATCAGCCACTGGGCGCTGTTGACTTTGTTCTTGATGAATTCTCTTTCTTCGGCAGTCGCACTTGGGTCTTGCAAGCGACGGCGGTAGTACTCGCTGATGAACAGCGTCGGAACACGATCGTCGTCCAGGCGGACTTTGTATTCACCTTCGTCGTCGCGTTCCAGGATGATGTCAGGCGTTACATTGGGCACGTACGTTTCCATGAACGCAGCACCCGGTTTGGGATTGAGTCCATGCAGTTCGTCCCGAACGGTTTGAATCAGGTCAATCGAAAACCCGGTCGCTTTGGCAATTTGCGGCAATCGGTTTTCGGCTAGGTCCGCAATGTGATGCCGGATCAGCGTGCTCATTTCCTCGTAGTGCGGAAAGGAGCGATTGAGCTGAGCCATTAAGCACTCGCTTAAATCACGAGCTGCGATCCCCGTTGGTTCAAGCGATTGGACAATCTGAAGTGCTCGTTCGGCGGTTTCTAAATCGGCTTCGCTTTGACCGGCGGGCAAAAGGTCAGCAAGCGGCGTTCGAAGGTAGCCGCCGTCGCGGGCATCCAGGGTACTGATGATTCGTTCGGCTAGCTGTTCAACATCATCATCAATGTCCATTTCGGCCAATTGATGCAACAGGAAATCATTCAGCGATTCAGGACGCGAAACAGCATTGGCCATCAAGTCATGGCGACGGTCGGCTTCGTCGGACATTCGATTGGCCGATCGCTTGAACGATTCATCGAACGTGTTGGGCAAATCCGAAATCATGTTTTGAAGACGTTCAAAATCTTCTTTGTTGTCGTGGTCGTTGTCGACAACTAACTCTTTCTCGTTCTCGCTGCGAGTATCTTTCGTTGGAAGTTCGTCGTCACCTTCATCGGGCTGAGATGGGTCAACGTCTTGCTGTTCAAGCAGAGGGTTCTCGCTCATTTCCTGTTCGATGCGTTCCTGCAAAGCCACCGTTGGCAGCTGCAGAATCTCCATCGACTGGATCATCTTGGGCGCGAGTTTTTGCGTTTGCAATTGTCGGGCTTGCATGCCCATTGACATTCGCATGTATTTTTCTCTTAAAAGTGCAAGACGGACGAGCCGAAAAGTTAGCTTCCGCGAACGCGAAACGTTGTGCCTAGGATACCGGGTGGCTGCCTGACAGCAAACGTCGTTCCAACGATTATAGCTTTTGTCGTCCAGTCAAGGCATCGGCAATTATTTCGCGATTGGCGTATTCCAGAACGCTTCCAGCGGTGATGCCCCTGGCCAAGCGTGTGATTTCAACAGGATATTCCGCCAGCAGATTGCTGATATACAAAGACGTGCCATCGCCCTCTACCGTGGGGTTGGTCGCCATGATGATTTCCGAGAAATTCCCGGTTCGAACTCGTTCCACCAGCGGGTCGATCGTCAATTGATCCGGTCCAATACCGTCCAGCGGAGCGATTCGGCCCAATAGGACATGGTAAAGCCCCTTGAAAACGCCGGACTGTTCCAGGCTCATGAGGTCGCGTGGCTGTTCGACGATGCAAAGTTTGGTCTGGTCACGGGATCCATCGCCACAGAGTTTGCAAGTTTCTGATTCGGAAAGATTAAAGCAAACTTCACAATAGCGCACGTCCTGACGAACACGGCGTATGGCTTCGGACAACGCCATCGCCTCATTCTCGCTGACCCTCAACAAGTGAAACGCCAATCGCTCGGCGCTCTTGCGACCAACCCCAGGTAAACGGCTTAGTTGGTCCACCAGCTCTGCGACGGCCCCGTTTTGCTCGCTCATTGGAAACTATCGACCCGTCAGTGACGACAGAATTCCGTCCATGCCGGGCAGATTCAAATCCATTTCGGCAGTCATGTCCCTGATCGATGAGGCGAACAGTTCCTTAGCGGTTGAACTTGCTTCGTTGGTCGCTTCCATCACGGCCTGCTCTGAATCGCAGCCCTGCAATCCCTCTTCGATCTGCACCGATTGGACTTCGCCAGCGCCGTTCATCGTGACGGTGACCCTTCCACAAGGACTTGCACCGGTCACTCGTTCGTTTTTCATGCGTTGATTGAGTTCTTCGATTTTTTGCGGCAAGCTTTGCAGCGAGCCCATTATCGATGCGATGTTTCCGAGATTTCCCAGTCCTTTAAACATTTGCCAAACGTCCCTTGAAAGAAGTTGATACGAAAAGCGATTTAGGCCGCGGATGCTTTCGCCCAAAGTGTAGAACGTCACCGCCCTGGTAGTCACCCCGCTGGCGAACTAAAAAAGAGGGGCGGAAAAGCTATGCAGCGACAGCTCAATCTTTTGATCACTTACTTCGATCACTTACTTTGATGGCTCACATGAATTCTGACAGTCGTTCTAATCACGAAAAGCGAACCAGCTTTGAAAACACCGGTGCCATGGTTGGTGTCATTATGGGCAGTCAAAGCGATTGGGAAACCATGCGGCACGCTTGCGATATCCTCGATTCGCTTTCGATCCCATTCGAAAAGCATGTCGTGTCGGCACACCGGACACCGTCTCGCATGGTTGCCTACGCCTCGACTGCTGCAAAACGCGGGCTAAAAATCGTCATCGCCGGGGCGGGCGGTGCCGCTCACTTGCCCGGCATGGTTGCATCTGAAACTCAATTGCCAGTAATCGGAGTTCCAATTCAAAGTCGAGCCTTGCAGGGACTTGATTCTCTGCTTTCGATCGTTCAAATGCCCGGCGGAATCCCGGTCGCAACCATGGCGATCGGACACTCTGGTGCAAAGAATGCAGCGATCTACGCCGCAAGGATTTTGTCGCTCGTTGACGGGGAATTGTTGCAGCGACTCGACGCCATGGTCCAATCGCAAACGGATGCGGTGTTAGAATCGGATGACTTAAAATGAGCTTGACCGATCGCAACGCAGCCAAAGCAAACCAAGTGAAAGTAATCCAGCCCGGCGGGACAATTGGAATGGTCGGCGGCGGACAATTGGGCCGAATGTTCGCCCAAGCCGCAGCGGCGATGGGCTATCACGTCGTCGTATTTTGTGAATCCGCCGACACGCCCGCTGCCCAAGTTGCTCATCGCACCGTGATTGGCAAATTAGACGACCAGGAAAAGGTCCAGCAGTTTGCAAGCCAATGTGACGTCATCACCTTGGAGTTTGAAAACATTCCTGCCGAAACGATGCGTCAATGCAACGAGCATGCTCCGACGTATCCAGCAGCTTCGGTGCTGGCGATTGCGCAAGATCGATTGATTGAAAAACGAACGCTAAGAGACGCAGGGCTTCCGGTCACTCCGTTTGCCGAAGTCCACGACAGCGCTTCCCTGATCGAAGCGGCGGGTCAGCTTGGTTGGCCCGTGGTCGCCAAGACCGCTCGGGAAGGTTACGACGGAAAAGGGCAGTACAAGATTGATTGCGAAGCTGATGCGGACCAAGTTCCCTGGTCATCGTTTGATGCGTGGATCGCTGAAAAATGGATACCGTTTAGCAAAGAGGTGTCAGTGGTCGTTGCAAACTCGTCGCGAGGCGAAAGCAGCACTTTTCCCGTTTTTGAAAACAGCCATCGCAACCATATCTTGGACGTCTCCTTGTCTCCGGCCCAGATCAGCGATGCCGTCGCCGCAAAGGCGCGGTCGGTTGCAATGAAGGCGGCGGAGGCTTTGGGGCTGGTTGGGTTGATGTGCGTTGAATTCTTCGTCATTGACGATGATGTCGTGATCAACGAAGTCGCTCCGCGTCCACACAACAGCGGTCACTTGACGATCGAAGCCAGCCAAACCAGCCAGTACGAGCAGCACGTTCGTGCGGTTTGTGGATTGCCACTGGGCAGCACCGCGATGAAAACCCCGTTTGCCGTCATGGCCAATCTACTTGGCGATGTCTGGTTTAACCAACAGGACGTTGAATCGCAACCGCATTGGGATCGGGCCTTGGAAGATCCAAGTGTCCATCTTCATCTCTACGGCAAAACACACGCGGTAAGGTCACGAAAAATGGGCCACCTAACGGTTGTCGGCGACGACGCAAAGACGGTGCGCCAGCAAGTCATTGATGCAAGAAATCGGCTCTGATTTTCCTTTTTGACCGCTACTGAGATATCGATTGGTCTCCGATGGACGGATTTGGCATCGCCGATGTATTCTGCTGGGATAGAAGGAATTTAAAACCCCGCGAACTGGATCTACGAGCGATGAACCTAATTTTGACCTTCCCATGTCGACCTCTTTCGATTGCATTGCTTGCGTCGATTTGTGTTGTCCCAAATGCGAACTCGCAAGAAGCAACAAAACCCGTCAGCAAGGTTTCGGGTATCGACAAAGCGCTGTTCAGTAAAGAGGTCCGACCCGGCGAAAATTTTTACCAGTACGCCAACCAAGCTTGGTTGGAAAGTACAAAAATACCAGGCGACAAATCGGACTACGGGATCTTTACAATCCTAAACGACGAGACGCAGGAACAGGTTCGGACGCTGATTGAACTCGCTGCTAAAGAAGACGCGGCGGACGGATCGGCAACGCAGAAGGTTGGTGACTTGAATCAATCCGTCTTGGATTTGAAAGCCCGCGATGCAGCTGGCATTGATCCAATCAGGCCGATGTTGGACATGATCGACGAAGCGGACGAAACCTCGATTGAAGCCGTCATGGGCAAGCTTTCACGTCGTGGCATCAGTGCAGCGATGGGGGCTTATGTCAATGTCGATGCAAAAGACAGTGACAGTTATGCGGTGTACTTAACACAAGCCGGTCTGACCTTGCCCGATCGCGATTTCTATCTTGGCGATGAAGACCGTTACGTGACACTTCGTCAAGAATTGAAGACGTACATTGCTGACATGTTAGAAATCGTGGGCGTTGACGATCCAGTAAGTTCAGCCAATCAGATTTTGGAAATCGAAACGACGCTTGCGGGGCATCAATGGTCCAAAACTGAAAATCGCGATCCGCTGGCGACTTACAATAAGACGTCAAAGGATGATCTAGCGTTGACGATGAAATCGTTCAATTGGTCCGCTTACGCGGATGCAGCGGGGCTGGGTGATGTTGAATCTTTCGTCGTTCGTCAGCCTACTTACTTATCCGCCATCGGTGTTTTGGCGTCCGTTGTCGAACTGGACGCTGTCAAGAACTACCTTCGGTTTCGAGTGATCGATGGGTACGGCGATTCGCTCAGTCAGGCGATCGAAAAACGACACTTTGCATTTCACGGAACCGCAGTCAGCGGAATCAGCGAGCAAGAACCGCTTTGGAAACGCGGCGTCAACACAACCGGTAGTGTCTTGGGTGAATTGGTTGGACAGGTCTACGTGGAAAAGCACTTTCGCGCCCAAGCGAAGGCACGGATGAATGAATTGGTCAGCAATCTGAAAACGGCATTCGCCGAACGGATTAAAACTCGCGATTGGATGAGCGAGGGCACCAAGAAGCAAGCTCTTGAAAAATTGTCGATGTTTAATACCAAGATCGGCTATCCGGATCAGTGGAAGGACTATTCCAAGTTGGAGATCAAGTCGCCAATTCTGGCTGAAAATTTGATCGCGTACGCCGAGTTCGAGCATCACCGTGATCTAGAAAAACTTGGTGGGCCAATTGATCGCAACGAATGGCACATGACGCCACAAACGATCAATGCTTACTACAACCCAGTGATGAACGAGATCGTTTTTCCCGCCGCGATCCTGCAGCCACCTTTCTTTAACATGGCTGCTGATGACGCAGTGAATTACGGTGGCATCGGTGCTGTGATTGGACACGAGCTTAGTCATGGTTTTGATGACAAGGGCAGCAAGTACGATGGCAACGGAAACTTGCGGATGTGGTGGACGCCGACCGATCGCGAAGAGTTTGATCGACGGTCCAAAGGTTTGGTTGATCAGTACAGTGAGTTCGAGCCGATCGAAGGAAACTTTGTCAACGGAGAGTTAACGCTTGGCGAAAACATTGGCGATCTTGGTGGTTTGAGCGTTTCCTACGAAGCGTACCGATTGTCGCTTGGCGACAAAGAGGCGCCGGTCATTGATGGATTGACCGGCGACCAACGGTTCTTTTTAGGGTGGGCGCAGGTTTGGCGTCGGCTTTACCGTGAACCTGAACTTTTGAAACGATTGATCACAGACCCGCACAGCCCCAGCGAGTATCGTGTCAACGGAATTGTTCGTAATATGGACGCTTGGTACGAAGCGTTTCGTATCAAACCCGATGCACCGCTGTACTTGGATCCAGAAGAGCGAATTCGAATCTGGTAGCCGTCTCACCGTAGCTGATCACACCAGGGTTTGAGTCAATGATCCAGTCGGTTCTTTTGAGCGACTGACCCCTTAGTGGCACCACTAATTTGTTAGGGGACGAA
>CAYVAN010000211.1:4760-7733 GCA_964449225.1 uncultured Rhodopirellula sp. | reverse complement strand
ACTGCGAAGGGTATGACTGGTTCAGCCGTCACTCCGGCATCTGCGCTCAATTCAGGTCCTGGAACCCTCTTGCGATGTTCGGCGGGATGCTATTTGGCACTCCCGCTCGAAACCGCGCCCAACTCGAATTGGACAAGCATTCGGATCGATCCGGGCAAGACGCGCTGTCGTTGATCAAGCAACATCCTTCGCGGTTCAATCCCAAACCTGCCCCGTTGGTCCGCAGAACATCAAGAATCACCGAAACCAGCGTTCCCAATGCGCCCGTCAAACAAGCCAAGCGAGCCCAGACTCAGTTTTCGCAGCCAATACGAACCAGGATCCAAACCGGTGCCCGCCAATCCGCAAGACAACTTGTCGACGCCATCGAAATGGGGGACGTCGTGGGTGCCCAAAGATCGTTCGCAATCATCAAACGGCATTCACGACTGGATTCACTTCCCAGCAAGGTCATCGGGCACTATTGCAACCTGCTTTCGCGACATGGCGAACACTTGGCCAGCATGCTGCCGCTTGAAATCTTGGTTGACCGCGGATCAAGAAACGCGAATCAGGCGTGTCTTCAACTCGCCCTGATCCATTGGCAATTGAGACAAGACCGCGATGCTGCGAGACACGCCCTGGATCGAATCAAACTGTCTAAAACTGACTCACCCAATTCCCGCGAATTGGGGAGACGCAAACGCCGTTTGCTGGCCAAAATCCAGGCTGGCGTTCAGTCAACCACTAGCAGGAACAAAGTCAAAGCTGGGCGTCAGCATTAGTGGTATTTACCCTAGATCCAGGACGTTTCTGGTGACGGATGGCGGATCGCGGTGGGTGCGGAAATACGGTAGAATCTTAGGCTTCGCACAGCGACGTGTGATTCCCAATTCCTACGGTTTTTTTGCGAATTCTTTATGAGTGACGCTCCCGCGGCCCAGCCAGCAGATGACAGCAGTGGCGATGCCCCTGTTTCCGCCATTCCAGCAGCTTCAGCTGAATACACCGACAAGGACTTGCAGCGTCTTTCGGACCTGGAGCACGTCCGTGCGCGGCCCAGTATGTACATTGGCGACACCTCGGCAGGCGGTCTGCATCACTTGGTGTACGAGGTCGTCGACAATTCAATCGACGAGGCGATGGCCAAGTTTGCTCAAACCGTCACCGTGACGGTTCACACCGATGGTTCCGTCACCTGCGAAGACGACGGCCGCGGAATTCCAGTCACCCGGCACGAACAGTTGACCGAAGAGCTTGGCCGTGAATGCACCACGCTGGAAGGCGTGATGACGATGCTGAAATTTGGCGGCAAGTTCAAGAAAGGTGCCTATCAAACGAGCGGCGGCCTGCACGGTGTTGGCGTGACGGTTGTGAATTTCCTAAGCCAATGGGCGGGCGTCGAGGTCAGCCGCGATGGCTTTACCTGGACCCAAGAATATGAACGCGGAGTTCCCACTGGCCCGGTCACCAAAGGTCGCGCAACCAAGAAATCAGGTACCAAAACGACCTTCAAAGCAGACGGTCAAATCTTTGATACTCTAAAATTTAACTACGACACGCTTTACAAACGGTTACAGGAATTAGCGTTTCTGAATTCTGGCGTTCACATCAAGTTTAAGGACGAACGTAACGGCGAGTCGGGCGATTTTAAGTACGAACGGGGACTAATCGAGTTCGTTGAACACCTCAACCGGGCTTCCGATCCGCTGCATGCCGATGTGATTAGTATTCAAGGTGAAAAAGATGGCGTCCAGTACGACATCGCCTTGCAGTACAGCACCGAGTACACCGAGAACGTTCAATCGTATGTCAACAACATTCACACCAAGGAAGGCGGAACTCATGTTTCAGGATTCCGCTCTGCCTTGACGCGAACCTTGAACAGCTACGGCAAAAAAGAAGGGCTGTTCAAGAATACAACTCCGTCGGGCGATGATTTCCGCGAAGGCATTACAGCGGTCCTAAGCGTTCGTGTTCCTGAACCTAAGTTTGAAGGTCAAACGAAGACGAAACTTGGTAACGGTGAAGTTGATGGCATCATCAGCGGTGGCGTCGGCGAACATCTTGCCAAGTACATGGAAGAGAACCCCAAAGTTGCCGTGTCGTTAGTCCGCAAAGGCTTATTGGCTGCGGAAGCTCGCGAAGCTGCTCGTAAGGCCAAGGACTTGATGCGGCAACGCAAAAGTGCTCTGTCGGGCGGCGGTTTGCCGGGCAAGCTGCGTGATTGCATCAGTAAGAATCGCGATGAGTGCGAACTGTATCTGGTCGAAGGTGATTCGGCTGGTGGTTCGGCTGAAGGCGGACGGATGCGTGACTTTCAAGCGATTTTGCCCCTGCGAGGAAAGATCATCAACGCGTATAAGTCTCGCGAAGCGAAGGTGCTAGAGAACAACGAAGTTCAGTCGATGATTCAAGCGATCGGCACCGGCATCGGGATGGACCAAGACCTCACCAAGCGTCGCTACGACAAAATCGTCATCATGACTGACGCGGACGTTGACGGAAGCCACATTCGAACGTTGCTGCTTTGCTTCTTTTACCGCCAAATGTACGAATTGGTTGCTCGCGGTCACGTTTACGTCGCCCAGCCCCCGCTCTACCGCGTGCAGCAGGGCAAGAATCGGTACTACATTATGTCGGATACCGAAATGAAGGCGCAGCTGCTCGATCGCGGTTTGAAAGACACGGTCTTTGAAGCCGAAGATGGTCGCCGCGTCGAAGGCGAACAGATGCGAGCGTTATGCACAACGCTCTCTACAATGGAAGAAGCCTTTAATGCTTTGGAACAACGCGGAATCAGCCTGCGAATTCACGCTGAACGCTACGACCCCGTCGCTGAGAAATTGCCGCCATTGCTGGTCACGCACGGAAATATCGAAGAGTGGTTCCTAAAACAAGAAGATGTAGAGAAGTTCCTGAACGCCAACGGCTTGATTCTTGAAGTTGAAGAAGAAGATGCTTTGAAATTCGTTGAATGTGTTCAGCGTTTCG
>CAYVAN010000211.1:0-4750 GCA_964449225.1 uncultured Rhodopirellula sp. | reverse complement strand
AAGAAGCAGAACCTGTAAACGAAACGAGCGATAACGAAACCGAGGCCAAGGCAGAAGCAAAGGCATCAGTAAAACCGACCGAGCCTGTTGAACCGCCAGCCAACTTGGCGCACCTAACCGAACTTCACGAAGTTCGCACGATCAACAGTGGGTTGAAAGACATGCAAAAGCTAGGTTTTTCGATCGATGATTTAACACCGATCGAACGAACCGGATCGACGACTGCACGCTTCGAGTTGGTTCGTGGTGAAGATGTTCGCCGTCCGCTCGAAGACCTGCGTGGATTGCTGCCTGAAGTTCGCGCCGCTGGTGAGAAAGGCTTGCAAGTCACACGCTTTAAAGGTCTCGGTGAAATGAACGCGGAGTAATTGCGTGAAACGACCCTGGACCCAGCCAACCGAACTTTGCTACGCGTGAACCTAACCGACGCCGGTGCCGCCGATGAAATGTTCCGCCTGCTGATGGGTGACAAAGTCGAACCACGCCGTGAATTCATCGAAACGCACGCCCTGGATGTTCGCAACCTGGACGTGTAACAAATAGCGTTTTACTCGTGCGCTGGACCGCGAAATGAAATCTGCGGGGGAGTCATAGGCAGCCTGCTGTCACCAGACTTCTGCGTAGCATTTTCAACACAGATGACAATCAGTGATCGATCTGGTCCGTAATTTTTTCCTCTAGCCATGCTTTGACCGTGGCTGCGTTTGGCAGGTCGCATTGGCGAAACTTTGTTACGCGGCCCTCTGAATTGTCATAGAACAATAAAGTGGCTGCGGTTAGGTCGGATGCGGCGGGTGAAGCAATCAACAAGGATGAATCGTTTGCATTCATGGGGCCGAGAATTCGCTGTTCGAAATCGTGCTGGCTGGATCTTGGCAACCATCGCGATAGCGTTTCAGCGCCTCCGCAAATCGCCATTACAAATACGCCGACTTGTGGGCCATCTTTCAGGACGTTTTGCAGTGCAGTCGATCCACTGATTGCTTCTGCCGAATCAAGAGAATAGTTGAATGAATCATCTTGGCGAAGATCCCGGAATCTTTCCAATGGATTAATTACGACCAAAATCGGTCCTGAATGGTCACCATGGTTTAAGTCATCCTGGTGTTGCAAACGCGTCTTTATCATTTGATTCAAATCAGCCATCCTAGCTTCGCTGTCGCGAGTCTTCACTGATTCGGCATCAATCCCGGCGTCTTGCATCCACGACGCCAATGCGACCTGGTCTTCGCTGCGAGTCCCGTCAAAATGAATCACCTGTAGCTTCATGCCTGACGACGCAGACGATTTGACCAGCCCCGCGATTGAGGTCGCTGCGATGTGACCGGCTGCGGGCCCCGGTGCGACCACTAGCAAATTCCTGCCCGTGTCTCGATTGAACGTGATCGAAATCGGTGGACCAAGTTCTACCGATTCACCAAGCAAACCGGTGAGTGCACCGGAGTGTGCTGCGATACCATTCACGGCGTTTGCTAAACTTGGTGTCCAGCGGCATGGGCGGTTTCCCTCGAAGATTACCGCACGGGGCATCGTCGACGTATCGACTTGATCTCTGGCCACGATGTTACCGAGAATTTCGCGGTGCCGAGTCGCTGATAGCCACGCGACTTGGAAAGGCTGATTTCCTTCAACTAATCCGCCAGCGTCGTTGTAAATCGCTTCGCCCGGACGTTCGATCAGTCGAGCGGCAGTGTTGTCATCAGAGAGTACCAAGGCCGCATCGGATTCACTGCACTGCATGGCAATGCGAACAGCCATTTGGCCCAGCGTTGATCGAGGCAACGAATACGCACCAGCCAGTGACTGGCTGCTTAGTAATACATGGATGCCAAAGGAGCGACCCTGTCGTACTAGGCGATCAAGCAGCATAGAGCAATCGCCTGCCAAGCGATCATCCCGGATAAACAGCTCCTGAAACTCATCAATCACCAACATGATGCGCGGCATCGCTTTGCCGGATTTAATCAGGTAATGATCTAATTCTTGGACGTTGGCGGCGCGGAACGCTTCGCCTCGTTCTTGTAGTTCTTTGTCCAAGCGTTGCAATACGCTGCGTCCAAATTCACGTTCACTTTCAATCCCAATGACTCTGGCGTGAGGCAAGCCCGTTTCGGCGTAGACCTTGAACTCCACTCCCTTCTTGAAGTCCAGCAAGTAAAAGTGCAACTGATCAGGACGATAGTGATAAGCACCCGACGTGATGATTGAATGCAGCAGCGTGCTCTTACCGGAACCTGTTTTACCGGCAACCAAAACGTGCTGCTTAACCCCTTCGCCCAGCCTCAGCGCGAGCAAGCGGTTGGCACCCTGGCTGCCAACAAAAATTTCGATCCCGTCGTTGGTGCGGCCCTTCCCCTCAGGAACCGCTGATAAAACAGTATCCAATGGAACTTCGACTCGCGCTGCCTTCACAGCGTCGTTTCCGATTCTTTCAACCAAGGCTTCTCGAAGCGATGTTGGCGGCGCAGAAGCCGGAGTGAACACAAGCGATTCAACTCCCTCGGCCTGCACTCGCCAGCCCGTTTTCGAATGAACATGAAGCGATAAAATCTTTTCGCTCTTGGGAAGCATCATGTCTGACGGCCACGATTTTGATGAATCACAGATCAGCACGGTAAAAATTCCGCAGCGAAGTCCGTTGTCAATAATCGCTTGGAGATGCTTGTGACCTTCGCGCGAGAGCCCGTCGGGAAACCCCACCGCCGCGATCGCACGGTAAGGTTCAGCCATGGAACCAGCAACGTGATTGTAGTCCTCGATACGTTGGAATCGGTCACGCAGCGAGGACTGCAAAACATCCTCAACGTGATCGGCGATTTCTGCCAAGCGTTCTTCGATCTTCGCGTCGGTAGTCCAGACGCGATGGCCGATCATTGCCGGGTCATGATCCGCCAAAGCCATCAAGCTGGTAAAGTTCTGGCCGCGGCCGAGCGGGTCAATCAGAGTCAGCTTTGCTTTTGAGGGCGGCGCACCGGCAAGCAGGCTCCAAAGGACTTGATGAACCAAGTCGATCGCCTGGTGCATGGATGCTTGATCCGTGTGGACGACCAAGCCACTGTGTAACCGGCGATGCAAAACAATTGGAATTGATTCGGGGATCTTAACCTCAATCGTTTCCGACTCCTGCACAGATTCCCCAATCCTCATCGAGCCAATTGCCAAAGAGCCGAGCGGCAAGTAGTGAATGTGATTCGTGTTAATGGCATCGGAATCAAGCCAATGAGGCCACTGCGGGAAATCGTTTTGTATCTGTCGCGTGGTCGCTTTGATTCGACGGAACCCTCGGGAAAGACCGTTGTTCAACCGATCTTGCAAACCCTGTCGTTCACGTTGCCGAGCCGAAACAGATTGTTGGAGTTGGTTTTCGTTTTCTAAATCGGTTTGCGCAAGTGTTTGAGTGATCTGTCCGGCCAGCGATTCTGCTTTTGCATTCAGATGGGCGGTCATCGTTTTCATTCGCTGGGCGTAGTCTTGATCGGCAATGCCCAAGACTTCGATTAAGTGCTTCCGGCTATCAGCTTCCTCCGATGCAAAGCGTTGTTCAATTACAGCTAATTGTTCTTTTTGCCATCGCTGGGCTGTAGCGATATGCTCGTCACGCCGATCGATTAGTTCTTTGGATGCTTCGGAAGCCACTTGATGGGAAATGCTTCGCCCAGCGTCGGCCGTCTGATCTGCAAAGCGAGCGATTCGCTCCACCTTGGGATACAGCTGCCTCGTCATTTTTTTTAATGGCCATAGCAAAACCAGATAGGTGCCGAAGCCTAAAACGCCTGCTGGAATGATGCCCGCGGCAGCCCACAGATACCGATTCTCCGTGACGACCAGCAATGCGATGATGGCCCAGATGACAACGAAGCATGCGACAGCAATGGGCAGGTAGAACGAATCGACGACCTTTGACGCCGCACCGACTTGCATCTGATCAATGACTTGTTGGCATTTACGATTCAGCGTTGTAATCGTGTCCAAAGCTTCTTTGACTGATGCAGGCTTGGGCACGCTGAGATCTTCTTCATTTTCGCTGGCGTCGCCCACCTCTGGTAATCCATCCAACCGCCGGATCGTCAATGCGCGAGCCCATTCGACTTGCTGGCCGATTGGCGCGATTGCCTCTTCAATTCGCTTGCTTTCTTTCCGTTGATTTTGTCCAGGTTGGTTTTTACGGTTTTCGAATTGGTGCAAAACTGCTTGCTGACGACTTTGAACTTTTCGCTCGATCGTATTGATCTCTTCGGCTTTCCTACGTCGAAAAACAACCGCCATTCGGTTCAGCTCGGTTCGTCCCGCTACCGCTCTGCGCTCGTACTGCGACGTCAGCTCCTCTTCAGCCTGGTCCCAACGCTGAAGCATTTCCTGCCTTTGTCCACGACATTGCGAAGTAACTTCGTCGCGGTGCTGTTTCAGCTTGGTTGCTAACGCTTCGCTCTGTCCAGCATGTTCTGCTGAAAGTTCGCACTGTCGTTTTGCTGTCGCCTCGATTCGCTTTCGCATTGCGGCAAGCAATTTGCCACACCTAGCGACGTTCATCAACTTAGTCGGCTCTACCGCAGAATCTTTCATTTGATCGCCTTGCTCATTGAACCATCGATCCAACAAAATGGACCGAGTGGTGCGTCAGGATCAAAGTTTCGGGCAGTGGATCTTTCACATGACCCACCACGGCGACCCCAGGGCATTTCCAAATTCGTTAGGAGACGTAGGCCGGAACAAGCGAAGCGCAGTTCAGGCAATTGCATTGCACGGTGTT
>CAYVAN010000210.1:0-7836 GCA_964449225.1 uncultured Rhodopirellula sp. | reverse complement strand
GGTCAATGTCGCTCGGCTCTCCGAGCCGACAGCGCTTTCGGCTCGCAGAGCCGAGCGACATTGGAGAACACTCCAAAGTGAAGAAGTGATTGGCCCTGCGAGGCTTGGAAGACGATTGGAACAATTGTCCTACGCTGCTTAGTTCCGCGTTAGATCCCAAGCAGTCAACCAAGTGGTACCTGTCGCTTTCATTCCAAAATCGGCTTCCAAGCGTTCGGCCATGTCGGGCAAGTGGCCTGCACCGTAGAAGACTGCGACTTCATCTTTGCCTGCGGCAAGTTCTTCGGTCAAAACTGAAAACGCTTTGACATTGCGGCCTTTGATGAGCGTATTCTCACCGTTGGCATCGTTCATGCCTGCGGTCACCAGATCGATATCCACCAATTGCTTGGCCATCGTTTGCTTCATCATCTTGGAACGGTTCTCGCTAAAGAACGCCAACAACATGCCACCGTCGCCCGCACCGCCGGCTTGGGACGCCAAGCCGGCACCCATCATACGAGCGACCATTTTAAGGACGCTATCGCCGCGCCGTTCAAGATCCTCCACAAACTCATCGGGACTCATATCGGCGTGCCGAAAATTCTCGGCCATGTAGTCCACCAGTTCTAGCTGGTATTCTAAATTCAGCATGTCCTTCATGCCGGTCTGCACCGACGCCAACATCGATCGTCGTTTCTTCAAATCCTCGGGGCGAATCCGAGTTCCGTCGGGTGCGACCAATTCGTACAGCACGCTGTCGTACTTCGACAGACGCACGTTCAGTTCTTTGTAGTATTCGTCTTGTCCGATGTGGACGACGCCGACCAGGTCAACGATCGCTCCGTCGTGTTGGGTTCCCGGCTGACCCTCGTAACGCACGATCGCAGTTTGCAAAGCTTCGGGTTTGCCTTGCTCTGTTTTCTTGATCCGCATGTACAGATCAGAATCGGAAACATCCGGGTCGGTTTTCGCTGCGTCATTTGCACCGGCAACCTTTTCCATTTCCGCCAGCGGTGTGGCGACATCGGTTTGGGCGAACAGACGGTCCACCATGCAAGCCGAAAGCGAAAGGAGCAAAGCAATCAAGAAACGCATGGGTTTTTCTCTGGTGAGCGGTGATCAAACAAAGTGGCTTAGGCTTCCAGCCTGTGTGGAAAAAGTCCAGAGGCGGGAACCCTCTGCCACGCACGCATCATAGCGCGGCTGCCAAATTCAGACAACTTGAACGACCGCCATAAACCACATCATCGGAAGCCAGATGATGCAAAGAGTCACCCGAGTCGTTGCATTTTCGCCACACGGCACAGATTCGCGTGCTAGCGTTCAGTGGTCAAAGTCTGTCCGGACTGAAAAGTCATGGCTTCATTGAACCAAACGACCAACGGAACTCCCTGCTCCCCAACAATCGCTGACCGCAAGCTTCGCTTAGTGTCCGCGTTTTAATCGACGGAACGATGAAAACAACAACCCACCGATCACCGACCGCACCGCTTTCACAACAATTGTTGTGTGTGGCTGTTACTGCGGTCGCGTTATTGGTGGCGAGTTCATCGGGTTGTTCGAGATTACGATTACCGGCGATTGATCCCACCGGATCGTGCCTGTTTTCACCCTTGCCCACCACCACCGGTTTAGCTCTTCCCGGAACTGGTGGTCAGGGCTGTGGTTGCCTTGGCTGTCTTGGCAATGGTTCGTGCCTTAGCAACATTGGCAACTGCTTTCGCAATCCAGGTTTCTCGTTACCAACCCCCGCTTTCCCCGAACCGGTCGATCCACCGCCTTGCGCGATTCCATCAGCGTCAACAGCATTGGGGGCATCGAACGAACCCTGCGTCCCCAGTGCATCCTGCAACGGCAGCTGCCTAACTGGGCCGCGAGCTGTTCTGCTTGGCGATGAAATCAATGCTGGCTGTGGCTGTCCCGGCAACACCTGCGTTGGAAAGTGCTTCGGGCACCTTCCCGATCGCGGTAAACGTGGTTGCATTCTGCTGTCACCACAAAAAGTAGTTGCACCGGTTGGCGGCGAAGTCGTCCTGCTTTCAGGAGTCTGCGGAACTGACGGCTATTTGCAGATGAACGAAAAACTAGAATGGATGCTCGCGCCCGATAGCGTCGGCAACTTCATCCAAGTTGGCGACGATGATCCGGGCGTGATTGGGCGTCTGGTCGGATCGAGCGATCGACCAGAAAAACGTGATCCTTCGTACGCCATTGGGATCACTAGCACCAAACCAACACTGATCACACGCGGCAACTTAGATCCGCGAGATGACGTCAAGTTAGAAAAAGGCCAAACCTGGCTGACAATCAGCAGTCCCAGCGAAGGCGTCAGCCATGTCACGGTGCTGGCACCCGAAAGCGAATGCTGGGACCAACGTAAAGCAACGACCACGATTTATTGGGTCGATGCCAAATGGGTTTTCCCATCGAATCAAATTTTGCCCGCAGGCCAACCCGCTGAACTGACCACGCATGTGACTCGCAGCGAAGGTGGTCTGCCCGCCGAAGGTTGGATCGTACGCTACGAAATCATGAATCCGGAATTGGCAACCTTTGCGGGAACCAATGGTTCGTCGTTGGTTGAAGTTCCCGTCAATGCATCCGGTGACGCGACCGCGCAGCTCGTTCCAACACCGGGCACCAGTGGCACCGCTTTGGTCAACATGCAAGTCATTCGTCCCGGCGGAAAACTTGACAACGTGCCAAAGTTGACACTCGGCGAAGGCCAAACTTACATCACGTGGTCATCACCTAAATTGGCAATTCGCGCCGGTGCCCCCGAAGTCGCTTCGTTCAACGTACCGTTCACCGTATTTGCCAACGTGTCCAACCCCGGCAACCAACCCGCGACGAACGTTCGCGTGGACGTCCCGTTGCCACCGGGCACCAGCGCCGTTGCAGCCGATAGCTTTGCACGTGTCCTGCCCAACAGCGTGTCATGGGAAATCGGCACCATTCCACCACAAACGCAGCTTGATCTGTCGATGGACTTGGTCGCTCAATCACCCGTGGACCTGAACTTTGTTGCTCGCGGCGACGGGCTGATTAGTGAAGACACCGTTCGGGTCGACATTTTCCGTCCATCATTGTCGCTTGCTGTTCGTCCATTGGAAACTCGAGTCGAAGCAGGACAACCGGTCACGTTCCACATCGATGTCAAAAACACTTCTGATCGACCGCTGACCAACGCCAAGATCGTGGCAAACGGTGATGCAGCCATGGTTCATGACTCCGGAGAAGCCCGCATTGAGAACACGAAAGATAGCGTTTTGCAGCCGGGCGAAACTTGGGAAGCTGAAGTCATCTACACACCCACGTCCAGCGGTCGCAGATGCATCAACGTCGAAACAACCACCGATGGCGGCCAACGTGCGGTCGCCGAATCCTGCGTCACCGCGATCAACCCGATCCCGGAAACGCCGGTCCTTTCCGCTCGCATCGACTCGATCGATCGCATGGCGATCGGTCAAGAAGTCACGGCAACGGCACAGATATTCAACGAAGGTCGCGGCGATGCCAAGAACGTTCGCGTTGAAATGGTCTTCGATCCGCAGTTGCAACCGATCTTTGCCACCGAAGGCGCTGATCAAACTCGGCTAGGACAAAACATCATCAGCTGGATTGTTCCAGAAATCAAAGCTGGTTCCTCGATCCCGTTGGCGGGTAAGTTCCGAGCAATCAACACCAGCCCACGTGCCGCCGTTCGGGTTCGTGCCCAAAGCGAAGAGGGAGCGACCGCCAATGCGGGTTTGTCGATCAATATCCTTGACGCAACGCCACCGGCCGCACCGCCGCGTCAGCCCGATTTACCACCGGCATCCCCCGCGCCAACGATCCCCGGCGGTGCTGCACCGCAGCCGCTGCAAGGGGCTCCCGATACCCTGCCACCACCCGCACCGCTTGGTCCACAACGCAGCGGTCGGATGCAAACGTCAATCAGTGGATTGTCAAATCCGGTGCGAGTCAACGACCCAATTCGTTACACCATCCGCGTCGTTAACGACACCGACATTCCTGATAGTCAAATCGACATTCAGTTTCCGTTGGCCGATGGCGTCAAACTGGAAAATCTGGTTCCGACAACCAATCCAGAGCTCGGGGTCTACGAAATCAAAAACGGAAAAGTCTTGTTGCCCTACGTTCCAAACTTGGCACCCGGTGAAGCCGTCGAATACAACGTCGTGTTAAGCAGCAACCAGCCGCAAACGTTTCCCTTCGAAGTGATGGTCCGAAGCGAAAACAACCCAGGCGGCTACGTCGAGTCAATTCCAACGACGGTGGTTCCCTAGTCGGACAACGCCAAACCGGCCAACCCATTACCACCGTTGAATCAAACGGTGTCCGACACATTTTTCCGGCTTTGGAATTGTGTGCGACAAGCAATGGCAAGGTGTGATGCTCACTAAAACCGGTTTCGATTCGCGACATCCTGAGTCGAAAGGGAAACCAATTGTTTACGTCGACTATCTGGAGTCGGCATCCTGGAATTGGAATATCAAGCGGCTTGGGCAAGAGGGCACTTACAAAGCGGTCGGATCACTACTGTTTCGACACGCGATCGTTCAAAGTAAAGAAGAGGATTTTCGAGGCAGAGTTGGTCTGCATGCGTTGCCCCAAGCATCGGATTTTTACGAGGGCTTGGGCATGGTGAAACTAGCTAACGATTCGGCCAATTCAAACCTCCCGTATTTTGAACTTACCGAGGCAGCGGTGTCTGTCAAAAAGTGTTGTCAAAAAGGGGCATTCAAAACAATTTATCTTTTCGACTTGAGAAAGCGTGAGCTAATCTTCCTTGGCCATCGCTTGGTTTCTCTTTTACCAAGACTTAGATTGAAAACCTGACGAAATCCGGCGCTTTGCATTTTGTCTGCGCAGCAGGCAACACAGTTCGGGTCTCGATGCGGTGTTCTGCCAACTGGTTCAGGCCGTATTCATGCCTAGCGGGTTCTCGCCAGCACACAACCAGTACTGTCCGCAGCGAACTGCTTCACGCGCAAGACTATCGGGAGATCCTGCGGCTCGCTTGATCGACCAAGTCTATAGCCACGTCTCGCAAGACCACGCCTACATGCTCGAGCAAGCCAAACGTGGTGACTAGTCGAGCTCGCTGGCGCACGCACTTTTGTGCGTCACGCATGACCAAATCAGTCGAGCAAAGGAATGCTCAAACTGATTTTGGAATTCCAACGCCATCTGGCAATGCTCGTGTCAGTTTTCGCAGTTAGATGACACTTGATGGATATCGTCGCACGGACAACTTATGGAATAGAGGCAGACGGCTCACAAAACGAATCCCCAGGGAAACCGAAACAAGTTCGACTGTTACAGTGCTTTTCCACTGGAAAAACGTACGGGCGACGCCAAATACCTTCACCAGCGATGTCGAGTTTTCTTGTCGACATTGGTGGTCTCGTGCTACAATTGGGACATGACTCCAAAACTCACTCCCGAGCTTTCAGAAGCTCTACACAGCAACGGCAACCAGCCAACCCCGGTCGTTGATCCTGCCGATAACCAAGTGTATTTCTTGGTCACTCAGTCCACATTGGACAAGGCGAGGCAGACCGAAGACGAAGACGCCATCCGTGACGGTATCGCCGACATGGAGGCGGGGCGACATTACTCAGTTGACGAGGCGAAGGCCCAACTCCAACAGCGACAACGTGACCGCCTGACGCGATGAGCTTGCATCTCAGGATCACTCGTCAAGCAATCGAAGATATCGACGCGAACAAGGCTTGGTGGGAGCAAAACCGATCGGTTGAGCAAGCGAATGAGTGGGAGGAAGCGGTCTTTCAAGAAATCGGAACGCTTGCCAATCACGCTTCAATTTGCCCACCATCTCGAGAAAACGGTAGAAAGGGGATCGCTTACCCACTTCAAGATAAACGCCTCGGTCTTAGAAAGACGTACACCCATCGGGCGGTATTCACCATCAAGGATGACACTGTGTTTGTCTTGGCTGTCAGGAGTACGCGACAGCGCGATCTTGAAGCAGACGACCTACCTGAAGATCTCGATTCCGCATCCTAGGACACGTTTCGTCTGGCCGCTTGAGTCGGACTCATTCACTTTAACTGCGACGCAGGCTTAAGGATGCGCCGTGCTTGCCGCTGAAGAGTGGCGATGAATTTATTGGCTCGAACGTAACAGTCGCATACGCAAGAATCCCGATAACGGAGAGGACTCGCGCTCAGACTCTACAGTTCAATGTGCCGCAAGCGTTTTCCGGTCCTGCGAGAAGACGAGGAGCTCCCGCCATCGCGACAGTTCGTCAAAAAATTCTCCAGGTCTGACACGGATACTCGAATGGTGCCCCGCCCGAGTCCAATTCGGTAGCAAACCAGCTTCCCGCGCTCGATCAACGAGTACACGATCGACTTGCTGACCTGCAACCGTTCGGCGGTTTGATCAACCGTCAGCATGGTGTGCTCGACACTTTTGTCATCGCCTAAGTGATCCATCTGTAATCCCCTCAATCAAATTGCACGCCCCATCAGTATGTGCCGATCAAGGACGCGAATCTGACACACCGGGTTGGTTATTCGGTGCCAATTTTAGATACCGGTACAACGAAGCACGCGAGATACCGAGTGAACGGCAGATCTCGCTGACGCTCAAGCTGGTTCGGTGCATCTCGATCGCTGCTCGAACCTTCGGGTGCGACGCGGTCAACTTCGGGCGTCCTCCGAACCGGCCGCGGGCACGCGCCGCAGTCAATCCCGCGTTGGTTCGTTCTTGGATCAACCGGCGTTCAAATTGGGCGAGTGCCGAAAAGATCATGAAGACGAGCTCGCCCGACGGCGATGTCGTATCGATCACCCCATCGCTGAGTGATTGAAAACCAACTCCACGCTCACGGAGTTCGCCAATAGTCTCCACAAGATGAATCATGCTGCGTCCCAAGCGATCCAATCGCCAGACAACCAATGTGTCTCCACGCCTCAACTCCGCGAGACACTTGGCCAACCCCGGTCGTTCCGTCGTTGCTCCCGACGCCTTATCCGAAAAGACCAGCTGATCTGAAACTCCCGCCTGACGTAGTGCGTCGAGTTGTAGTTCCAGCTCCTGCTCGATGGTCGAAACGCGAGCGTACCCAACCTTCCGTTTCGGTGAAGTCTCATTAACATTCCTTGTCATCGAGGAAACGGTACATTGATTTCAGAGACGAGTAAATGAAACAGAATTGCCACAGCCGCGAGATTGTGGTCACGACGTTTCTCACCGTCTCAATAAACGGTCGTTTCATGAGACGGTCTTACCGCGTTCGATAAGGCCATCGTTGGTGGCAAGAGTCAAGTTTCGATTTTGTGGCAGCACCATAAAACGTGTTGATCGATGAAAACGAGACCGAAGCGAGTTGTTGTTCGGTCAGATCAGCCATGGCGTCAGTTTCATAACTCTATTTGCATTTTCCAAGTCTTACAGAATCTGAGCGGCATTTGACATTCAAGGGCGGTGTGTCATTGCTGAAACGCCAAGAAACTCGAACAATTTCTTGAAATTGGCAAAGTCATTGAGATCAACTGGTTTCGTTAGACCCGAGAAAGATCGAAGATCTTCAATTGACATCTCTGCGATGTGCTGGCCTAACGCTCGATACGCTTCAAACTGGCCGACACCAAAAAATTGATCGAGAGTCGGTTCGTGAGGGAACGACTCGCACCGGTTGCGGTACTCGCGGATCAACTCGTCTTCGTCGCCAGTCAACGATGACTTTAGATAGAGAATCATTCCCTTCTCTTGCCCACCCCGATAGGTGACTGTGCCGACGACGTAGTGCTTTTTCGCTTTCCCATCGGCTACGCGAAGGGGCGTCAGATCAATGTCGATTTCAGCGCCCAACTCCAAATG
>CAYVAN010000209.1:6434-7911 GCA_964449225.1 uncultured Rhodopirellula sp. | reverse complement strand
GCCAAGTATGGGTTAAGTGCAATTCAAACGCCTAGGTGCGATGCATTTTGTGCCCATGCTATCCTTGATCCTTCGGTTCCGCTTGTCGTAAACGATGCCACCATGGATGATCGTTTCTCTGACAATCCGTTGGTCGTGGGTGACCCAATGATCCGGTTTTACGCCGGAGTTCCGATTTCTTTGGACGATGACCTGCCGCTGGGAACCCTTTGCGTCATCAGCGATAAGCCAAAGGAATTGTCGGATCAGCAGATGTCGATTTTGACAATGTTTGCGCGGCACGTCGAAGGCATGTTGAAAATGCGGCGAGCTTCGTTGGAAGTCAGAGAGACGCAGGGCTTGCTGCAACGGAGTCAGGCTGCGCTGGATTCTTCGTCCGATGGTGTCGCTTGGGTGTCACCAGAAGGAAGATTTCTGTACGTCAATAAACAATTTTGTAGAGAACTAGGGTATGAAGCGGAGGAGTTGCTTTTGAAATCGGTCATGGACGTCAATCCAGGTGTCGACAGCATTGAAACTTTCAAAACCAAGATCTGGCCGGAGATCGAAGAGAATGGGATGAAAGTCTTTGAGCGACAGCATCGCCGCAAGGACGGCAGCCTCTTTCCGGTTGAAATCGCCTGCCATTTGATCAAATTTCAAGAAGACATGTTCAGCTGCGTTTACGTTCGCAACATCACTGAGCGTAAAGAGATCGATTCAAAGATCGCAGCCTACGCGAATGATTTGGAACGTGCCAATTCAGAGCTTCGGCAATTCACAACCATCGCGTCGCACGATCTGAAGCAACCACTTCGTGGGATACGTCACTTGGCCCAGTGGGCGATCGAAGACGGCGGGGAAGCGATGCCGCAACCGTCCAAGGACCATCTGGAAAAGTTGCTCTCGCGGGTGGCTCGCTTGGGTCAGCTTCTTGATGATTTGTTGGAGTACTCTCGTGTTGGCTCCAAGGCCGGTGTCAACGAACCGATTGATGTACGGACGCTCGTCGAGCAAGTTGTTGAGTTAATTGATGTGCCCGATGGCTTCCAGTTTTACTTTGATGGTGAGTTCCCGACGCTGGTGACTCAGCGGGCCCCGTTATCGATGGTCTTTCGGAACTTGATCGGCAATGCCGTGAAGTATCGAAGCAAAGACAATGGGAAGGTCACGATTTCCGCGGACCAAGCAAGCGATGGCGTGAATCGTTTTACAGTGACCGATGATGGGTGCGGTATTGCTGCGGAATTCCATCAATACATCTTCGGAATGTTCAGTAAACTGAACCCGTCTGACGAAATCGAAAGCAGTGGCATGGGTTTAGCCATGATCAATAAACTGCTTGATGCACGCGGCGGCAATATCACGCTTCAATCCAGTGAAGGCAACGGAGCGACGTTTGCGTTTACATGGCCGATCTAGCGGTTGAACCACTTTTGATTTGGCGATCGTTCTTGTCGGTTCAACCGCGTGCCCGGTTAGAAATGGCACTTGTTTT
>CAYVAN010000209.1:2804-6334 GCA_964449225.1 uncultured Rhodopirellula sp. | reverse complement strand
GGCGATCGTTCTTGTCGGTTCAACCGCGTGCCCGGTTAGAAATGGCACTTGTTTTTGCGTTAAAGTTGGTATTGCCGGATGTCGCTTCGGCTCCATTCGGCCTACTTGTCTTCAGGAACTGCATGAGAGCATGGAACATCCGACCTTGTTGCGTGCCCAGTCAGGTCTCTTTGCGAACCACTTCTTAGACGCTTCTTGTTCATCGTAGGGATGACGCAAAAGTTCGTGCAGTTCGCCGATCAGTGATGCGTCACCATCAGCAGCCTTGTCGATGGCCAATTGCGCCATGTAGTTTCGTAAGACGTACTTTGGGTTGACGGCGTTCATTCGCTTGATTCTGTCTTGGTCGGATTGTCCCGTTGATGCAACTCGTTGGAGGTAGTTGGCAAACCACGATTGCCATCGCTGAAGCGTTTCGCCCTTCAATTCGTTTGGGGAATAAAATGCATCCATCACCGGGGATAGGATGGTTTGGATATCCGACGTGTCTGGTGTGAAATGCACGTTCGCTAAGCTGCGAAAAAAGATTGTCATGTCCGTTTCGGTCAATTGCAAAACCTCTTCTAAATCGCGGATCAACGCCGCGTCGTCGGGCTGAGAATCGATCAGCCCCAGTTTCCCCAGCATCATCTGGTCATGCTTCACTACAAAGTCCGAAAGAAACCCATCAATAATCTCTTGCAGCGGTTCGGTAACACCGACCAGCGGGTACAACGCGTTGGCCAATTGAGCCAGGTTCCATGCAGCGATACGTGGTTGGTATCCATATCGATAGCGGCCATTCTGGCTATCGGTTGTATTGGGCGTCCAGTCATGATCAAAGCCTTCAAGCCATCCGTAGGGTCCGTAGTCAATCGTCTCGCCTAGAATTGACATGTTGTCGGTGTTCATGACGCCATGCACAAAACCAACACGCTGCCAATCAACGATCATCGTAAGGGTTCGTTGACTGACTTGTCGGAAGAATTCAACGTAGTGAGTCGATTCGGGTTTCGTGCCAATTTTGATGCTGGGATAATAGTGTTCGATGGTGTAGTCAGTCAGCTTTCGCAGATTGCTTAGATCATCGCGGGATGCAAAAATTTCAAAGTTGCCGAAGCGAATAAACGCGGGTGACACTCGGCAAACGACCGCGCCCGGTTCGTACTGCGGATTCCCGTCATACATCATGTCGCGCATGACTTGATCACCTGTCGTTATAAGCGAAAGTGATCGCGTTGTCGAAACACCTAAGTGAAACATGGCCTCGCTGCAAAGATGTTCTCGGACCGAAGATCGCAAAACGGCCAGCCCGTCGGCGGTTCGTGAATATGGGGTTTCGCCAGCGCCTTTCAGTTGCAACGTGAATCGTTGATCTTCGTGCTGAACTTCCGCCAAGTTGATCGCCCGCCCGTCCCCCAGCTGTCCCGCCCAATTTCCGAACTGATGGCCGCCATAGCACATTGCGTAGGGGCGAGCGTTCTGCGGTACTTTTGCGCCACTAAACACCTGCGCAAAATGATCGGATTGGACATCTTCCGAAGACAGGCCGATTAAATTTGCCACGTCATCCGCAACATGAATCACTTGCGGGTTTGATGGAACGCGGGGTGTCACGAATGAAAATGCCGCGTTACGAACCTGGCGGCGAGTGTTGTCGCCCAAGGGATCAGCCGGAAGTTCAGTATTAAAGCGATCGTCCAGGTTTAGTTGCATGATGCGTTCAATTAAAAGACTTTGGACAATCGCCGAAAGTTGCCAAGCGTTGGTTGTTTTAAATAGGTTGTCGTGTGATGCGTCGTGTGATGCTTCGTGTGATGCGCGTGTGATCGATTTTGACCTTGCCATCAACCCAGTGTCGGATCGGGGCCTTCCATTAACGATTCTTCGGGGGCGCGAATGTCGCTGTTGGGTAATCCGCCTGGATATTCGGCTTTGATTTTGGCAATCGCAGTCGTGGCTACCGAAATGTGCTGTTTTTTGGTGTCGTTGTAGAAGGCTTTTGCTTCGCTGGGAAGTTTTGGTTGACCGTGCAGTGGTTTGTCGGACACGCAAAGCAACGTCGCGGTTGGAATTCGGTATCGAAATCCGTTGGCGGCCACCGTTGCTGATTCCATGTCGACTGCGATACTGCGACTAGCCCTTAAATCTTGTAACGTGCGTTGCAGTGTAAGTTCCCAATTGCGATCGCCAGTCGTGTAAACCGCACCGATGCGATAAGGAAACTGCGCTTGGTCCAACGCCGATGCAAGCGCACGATTGAGCAAAAAGCTAGGCGCAATCGGTACGGCTGGCGGAAGCGCCGCGTCCAACAAATGGTCACCACGCATGTAGCCCGATGCTAAAACAAAATCGCCGATTTCTTGATGGTTCCGAACTCCGGCGCAGTGCCCCACCATCAACATCGCGTCGGGCCGCAAAACGGCCAAATGATCGGTCAGGTTTTTTGCGTTAGACGGCCCAACGCCGATGTTGACAATGCTAATACCGCAATTCTGGTCGTCGCGATGATGCAGCGCTGGCATCTGAACACCCTGGCGACTTGATCCGACACAATCTGGAAACTGATCCGCAAACGCTTCCATGTGCATTTGATAGTTCGTCAGCAAAACGTAACGTTGAAAGTCCTCCGCTGCGGTTCCGGTGTAGTGTTCCAGCCGAGCGATCGATAGCTCCGACCGCTCTGGACCGAAAAGAAACACTTTTTTGCGGGTCAAGTCAAAATTTGTTTCGTCGATCAACTCCAAGAGAGTCGGGCAGCTTAAATCAACACGAGCCCTGGAACGCGAAACCGAAATCTCAGCTCCCCTGCGTGCCAATTTAAAAAGCTCGCGTCGCAAGTACCATCGATACGCCCGAGGCCGCGCGATTTTGCCCGTCAGTTCAGGGTTGTGTTTTGACCAATGACGAAACACGGATAGCTTGGAATAAAAACCCTCGGCGTACGTCTTTTCCATCTGATCGCACGTTAGTTCGATCTGATTTCGGAGTGCGTCATCCGGCAAGGCCGGATCAATTTTTATAATTGAGTTCATGAACTGATTGTTGACGAATCGTCGTGTTTGTTCCAGCGGTGCGTTCTTTTTCAAAGACGCTGCGCAGGCATGAGTTCCCTTGGTTTCGCCGACACTTCAATGGCTTGGCACTGTCAATTGCGGTATTCTAGGGGCAATGAAAGTAACCCTCTGTTTTAGGCAACGAAGTTATGAAACGCACGCTCCTTTTCGCCGTTTTGGTTTCTTGCATCGTCTCGCTTGGCTGCCTGCCGGCAAGTTCGACCGCTGACAAGTCGGCCTCGACGACGCCTGGCGTGACCGCCGAAGAAGCAACGCCTCGCAAAACAATCGGCAAGACGACCCAAAAGGTATTGAACTTGAAAAAAGCACTCGCCAACGGCGCAGTGTTGGCGAGTACCTCGGTCGAATCACAGAACCCGCTGATGGCGAGCGCCGAAGCCTATCGAACCTCGGTAGCAAAAATCAGCGGCTATGGCGTGACTCAAAAAATTCAATTGCGAAACGCCAGCAGCATCAAGCGTCCCAAGCCGCTGA
>CAYVAN010000209.1:0-2794 GCA_964449225.1 uncultured Rhodopirellula sp. | reverse complement strand
CCGCTGACCTATGAGGTTTTTATGGCCGAAATCATCGAGCCCGGTGGCATGAACGGAATCCGGCTGCCCATGCTTCCCTACTACCAAGAATACGCTTGGGACGAAGCGAACCAGGATCTAGTCGTCGTTGACTTTCCCGCCAGAAAAGAGGAAAGAGCAAAACAGCGGTAGAGACACCAAAACGAAAATGAAATTCTCATCGGCGAAGCAGGATCAGGTCGGCGGATAGGGTGACTTTGATCGAAGTCGTGATGGATTCCAGCCGTGATTGTTGGGAGTGACGAACGGCGCGATAGGTCATTGCCATCGCGTCGGCGACCGCGTCGGGCGATAGGTCGACCTGATGCTTCCATTGTTTATGTTCGGCGCATTGCAATCCTGCCGTCGCCATCTCTTCAGCCACCATTTCCCAACGGCTTCGTCGGTGGCCCGATTGCTGAGCCTGTTCGCGAAGTTCGATTAAGTCCTCTTCGCCGGGAACCGCAATCATGCATGTTCCGGTCTTGGACAAAACGCGGCCAATCTCCGCGACCGGACGACGACCAAAGAGTGACATGACTTGGTCGACGCTGCCATCGGCCGCTGGCAAAAAACGATCAGCGTTGGCCAAAACCCACGTCGCCTCGGGCCAGGCTCGCGACGCGATCTTGATTGCTTTTTTTGACAGGTCGATCCCGCAAAAATGATCGGCTTGATTGGCGAACAACGCGTGTCCAAAAGAGCCTTCGCCGCATCCTAAATCGATCACCCTTGGGATTGGGTGGTGGCCATCTGCCGAACCCTCGTGAATCCACGGCCGCAGTGCGTCCACTAGGCCGACATGGTGGCCTCGTTGTAGCCAGCGGTGCCGTGCAAGAACAGCTGATTCTGCATCGCCTGGATTTTTGGACTTTCGGTCCTGCGGTTGCAGCAGGCTCCAGTAACCTTCTTTGGCTCGGTCAAAGTGGTGTCCCGAATCGCAAGTGAGCCCACGCTCGGTTTGCGTGAGCAGGTTGGTGCAGTTGCGGACCGTGCAGCGAAGCTGGAACGGCATCAACTGCCTGCCGCTGGGTCTTTCCCATCGATCCAAGGACCGCCGTACTTCATGTAATCGGGTGTCCGTTGCGTGCTGCCGTAGTCGCCTGCTTCCCAACCGGGGATGTGCTGTACTGGACCACCGGCTTGGGACAACGCTTCCCATCGCGACGCCCAACCGGGATCATCGTTGCTAATGTTGCGATCTTCATCGACAAAAAACACCCGCCCGTCACGGTAGCTTTTGGCACCCAGGTTGACCACCGCGATTGCAGCTGCGCCCAGGTCAGGTGGGTTGTTGCAAATTGTTGGATCGCCAGCTTCGCATCCGTCCAGCCAGTTTTCGAAGTGGGCACGCGTGGTGTCGGCAATCGTCTTGGTCTTGATCCGCTCGGCACTCTGGCGAACATGGGTCACCGGACCTCGTTCGGGAACAAAATCAAAGCCATCGAATCCTTCGCCGTTACCAAATTCAAATGTCCCATAGTGTCCGCGAATCAGCTGATTGATTCGTGATGCTTCATTGCACATCGTCGCGGTGATAATGCCTTGAACACCCTCGCGGAAATCAGCGGCAACCGTGGCAACGTCGGGCACACCACGTCCGTCGTATTCCATGAAAATTCCACCCGCACCGACCACTCGGCCAGGAATTCGCAGCCCGGTGGCTTTTAACATCGACGTGGTTCGGTGGACGAACAGGTCCGTAAACATCCCGCTACCGAAAGGCCAAAAACGTCGCCATTGTCGAAAGATTTCGCGGTCAAAGGGCATGTCTTCGGCAAGCCCATGCTCGGTTCCCAGCCAACGATCCCAGTCGACTGTTTTGGGGGTCATCTTGGGATCAAGCTTGTAGTATCGCCACTGGCCGAGATCGGAATTGCGGAAGTATTCCGTTTGAAAGCCGAGGACTTTCCCGAGTTTTCCTTGGCGCAGCAATTCGTTGACTTCGTCCCAGACCGCTAGGCTCGTTGACTGAACGCCGACTTGCATGACTTTGCCACTCGCCCGCCATTTCTCTTCGACATCGAACGCTTCTTCGACCGTCTTTGTCATTGGCTTTTCGCAGTAGACGTGCAGCCCAGCGGCAAGCGAATCGATAACTTGTTTGTGGTGCCAGTGATCAGGCGTCCCGATGCAAACAGCGTCCAGGTTTTCCTTTTCGATCATTTCTCGGTAATCGACGTAACGGCCGGGGTTGATTCCGGTTTGGGTCTTGATGTGATCGGCCACCATGTCGCGTTGGTTTTGATAGACCTCCGCCACGCCAACTAAATCGATAGCTCGACCCGCTGATCGAAGTTCGCACAACTTTTTAACATGAGCACCAAAGCCACGTCCGCCTGGACCAATGAACCCGATGCGCAGCCGCGAATTGCTGCCAGCAGCCTTGTCTGCTGCTTGAGCGTTTGTTGAATGCCCATTGCTTGAAAAACTGCCCGCTGCCATCCCACCGACGGCTGTCGCTGCGATTGCGGTTGACGTCAAAAAGTCACGTCGTGCTGGTTGGGGATTGCGATCGAGTGTTGATCCTGCGCGAACGTCGCGGGATGTGTCCGTGGATGGATTGCTTGGGCGTTTTGGAATCATGGAGCTTTCAGCTAGGGGCGAACTTGGCGGGTGAATTTTATCCTCGGCGGTTATTGTATCTTATAATCGACTGTCGGTTCCAATGCTGCTGTGTCTTTTCCAGGGCAAGTCAGTTTTTCAGGCTGGGGTGTCGTAAGCAAGTAGCGATCGCCGCGTAGGCGTTCGGTTTCCCTGCAATCGCCGAAGCTCT
>CAYVAN010000208.1:0-7993 GCA_964449225.1 uncultured Rhodopirellula sp. | reverse complement strand
GAGCTATCACGATTTCGCGAATACGATCATCCACGATGTTGCCTACTTCAGTTTTCGAAATCATCACTAACGGACGGCGAACGGCGAAAACCTTTTCAGCTTTGGGATCTGCTTTGCGATCGATTAGCGGTTTGCTGAAAACGGTATCCTTGTGCAGTCCACCATTGAGCTTTCGATTTGGGCGACAAGAAACAAAGATACTCTCGTAGACTTTTTTAGCGTCAGCAATGAAAGATTCCCAAGGGAGCTGAATTTCAGTCGTCAGGCGCGGAAGATCTAGGTCTTTGGCATTCGCTGCTGCGTCGGAAAGCCGCTTCAAGAATCCGTCTTGCGTCAGAGCGATAACGAGAGCATCGACGGCGTGATGGCGATGGTCGGCGCGATTCTTTCGTCCCCCCGTAACGGCTTGCAATTGCCAGCCGTTTCGTAGCAAGGATGTTGCATAGCCGGGTGTCACCAGGACGCGACGTGTGCCCGGTTCGTCCTCTTCCGCCTTCTCAACAATGCCGCCATAAAGCAGCGATAGGTACTCGGTGGCTTGTCGCGCAATGTAACGTGTCTCCGACAGCTGTCTCTCTAGGAAGTCGGCCTGTTCAGGCTGCTCCCGCTGAAAGAGATCCAGTTTCCTTCTGGCGTAGGGGCCATCGAATCGTTTTACGCGTTGAAGAATACCTTCCCATTCAGTTCGACCGCCAAAGCAATCAAATGGTGTACGATTGCTTTTCTCGCGGTTTGCATCGCGATGTGAAATCGTCTTGTTTGCAAATGAGTTGTCAAAGCTAAGCGAAAATGGAATGATGTGCTCGATCTCAAACTCCGCCGAGAACAAGCTGTTGGGTGTGATCACTTTCCCCGTGTAGGGACACACGAATCCACATTCCTCCGCGAGCAAGAACTTCTCAACATCGCTTCGTGTTGGTTGGCTGTTTCCGCACTCTTGCAGAATGCGTTCTTTTGCTTTGGCTCGTCTGGCTTGGTTTTGATCGCGTCGGCGGGTCAAATCCATTCGCCGTTTGCGTGAATTTTTTAGATCACGCGCAAGTTCGACACGGATATAAGAGGGGCGTCCATGTCGGCGAATCAGAGCATTGACGACTTTTCGCATCTCACTCAATGTTCGGGCAACTGTGGGGCTCGAAAACGACTGGTAGATCAAGCGATCTGACTTTTGGTTCTCCTTCCACAGTTTGGCGTTGTCACCCTGCGGTGGTAACAGCGGCCAAGCGACTGGCTGCGGCGTGTCTTGCAATTCGGGCGTGTCAGATACCGCCGTTCGGAAGGCAATGCCGCGCTGCATCTTTGGCATAAGCAAGTTAATGGCGCGTCGTGATAGCGAGCCGTAGCCCGGCTCCAGGCGAATCGCAGCCAGTTCCGTGGCCGTGGTGTCATGCATTTTCCACTTTTGCCGCAGTCTACGAGTGAGGATTTCTTCGTCTGCATAGCTGCGGATATCGTCGACCAACTCTGTTAAATACGACTCCTCCCACTCGTCAAATACATCGCCGACTATCGAGCGGATCTTTGCGGAGGTGCGGTCACCAATGAGCTTCTTTTCACCACCTTCTTCGTGCCGGAACATCGGCAAGCCAGTTTCTTTCTTTTTAGGCTTTAGCTTCAAGATCTTTCGGACCCTGGCCCACGTCAAATCGCCTTCGCTGATCAACGCATCACGCAAAGAATCACGTTGGTCGCGAGTGAGCGTCTTGACTTCCCCATCGTGATCGACGTAGCTGAGGTCATTTAGCTTTTGCTGAAGTCGAAACCGTTGGAACGGGATCGACGCGACCGCAGCACGCCTACGTCCTGGGACCAAATCACATGTCCCGATCAACGAGGCTTGTGATCGTAATGGGCGTTGGTCGAAGATCGCGTCTCGAAGCATCGATACCTGATCAGTGTTTCGGAATGCTTCGTGGTATTGCTTTTGATACTCAATAATGGCGTTGAATTCATCAAGATACATTTGACGTGCAGTCCAGCGACCTCGGATGCGTTTTTGTCCGTCTAGGCGTGTGTCACCTTCCGGATCAATTTTGCTGAGGTACTCCCCTAACGTCCGGCAATCTGTTGCCGAAATGTCGTGATAGAGTTCGGCGATCGAAGCTTTAACAACCCCATCGTCTTCGTCTTTTTTGGGTGGAGCTTTTCGATTGCTCAAGAATCCCCTTCGTTGAGAAAGGTGATAAAGTGCGCGACCAAGTTCGTGCGGTTGCAATTCTTCGTCCAGAGCTTTCGCGCGAAGAATGTAAGTCAGAACGTGACTTGCCCGTCTGTCACCGTCGGAAACGTGTCGCGATTGAAGTGTTCGATCAAGGTCTTGAATGCTGGCAGTGATCGCATCAGGATTTTCAACGTCGCAATTGGGGAGTAACCCTAAATGAGCAAGCATGCGGTAGACACGTTGCTTGCGTCTCTTTCGTCGCCAAGACAATCGTCTCGCCGATCGAGCGGAACGCCGGTCGGTAGCGTGGGATTGGTCTTTTCCTTTGCGAATGTCGTCCTGTGTACCGGAGACACCAGCATCAAACCGTCGCACTCCCATACCGAGGATTCCACTTGGCCGGTTCCGAAGCGGGATTCCATTCGCATCCGTTTCAATTTCGATGGCAGCCCAGCCAATGGAGCTTGTTCCAAGATCAAGCCCAAGGATGTACGGCTTTGGTGAGACCGATTTGATTTTCGGCGGATTTTTGTCAGACATGGTTGCCCCGGCTCGTAATGGTTCTTAAACTTCAATTGTGTATCAGAGCGACGATTGTCTCAAGTTACAGTAAAGAGACTTTTGTCTGTGCGGGGCAATGTTTTTGCGAACAACCCCAGCGGCTCCCTTGTGGGCCGCTTTTTTTTTGCGCGGCAACCCTGTGACTGTTTACCAGCTCCTGGGGTTAATCGGGGATTTCAGGTTAGTTCAACAAATTGGTAGTGGATGCAGTCAGATTGGTGAGGCAGCGTAGAGCGTTATACGTCTACGCCTTCACATGGCCTGGTGCTGGCAAGAAAATGTGGGATCGAAAATGAATACAGTGGGCCGAATCTAGACGCCGATGTTTTCTTGCCAATTAGAGTGAGAGTGACATTGTTTCTGTGGATCTGCTAGAAGCCAATTCGTTGGTTTCTCGTAGGACTGATTTCTTACAGAACCTTCATTACGATAGTTGATGTGGTGGCCCCCGATGTCGCTTGCGAAAAAAACCAAAGTATTTGTAACGCGTCAGTTGCCGGGGGCCGCGATCGAACGACTGAAAATGGAAGCCGACGTGATCGTTTGGCCGGGTAACGATCCGCCTACCTCGGATGAATTAATTGAACAGGCGAAGGGCTGTGATGGATTATTGACGCTTCTAAGTGATGCGGTCGACGGGCGGTTGATGGACGCTGCTGGTCCCCAATTAAAGATCATCAGTAACTACGCGGTGGGTTACAACAATATCGATCTGGTCGCTGCGAAAAAAAGAGGAATTCAAGTCGGCAACACTCCCGACGTGCTGACTGATGCAACGGCGGACTTAGCCTCGACATTATTGTTAGCCGCTTGCCGCCGAGTCCGCCAAGCTGCCGCTGATGTTAATGGTGGCCATTGGCAAAACTTTGAACCCGCAGGATTGCTTGGCCTTGAACCGAGGGGCAAGACGCTTGGCGTCATTGGGATGGGCCGGATCGGTAAAGCAATGGCCCAGCGAATGGCGGGCGGATGGAAGATGGAAGTGATTTACACCTCCCGCAGCGAGCAGAATGACGTCAATGATTCGTTGGGTGCTCGACGAGTTGATTTGGATGAACTGCTCTGCCAAAGCGACTTTATCTCGATCCATGTTGCCTTGTGTGATGCAACACGACAATTGATTGACGCCAAAGCGTTTGCAAGGATGAAACCGGGCGTGGTGTTGGTTAATACAGCACGCGGCGAGATCATTGATCAAGACGCTTTATTAGATGCACTGGACGACGGCAGGGTTTTTGCAGCCGGCTTGGACGTGACAACGCCCGAACCCATCCCCGTCACGCATCCACTGGCTCAACATCAACGCTGTTTGATCCTACCGCACATTGGCAGCGCGACCATGACGGCTCGCCATGCCATGACTGAGATCGCGGTCGATAATATCCTTGCCGGCATTGATGGCAAGCCGCTCAGATGCTCGGTTGAATTGTAGCTAATCCGGCCGGTGGTTTGTGTCAGCATCTGACTGAACCGTGACCGGTCCTATTACGGCAAAAGGAATGCGAAATTGTTTCGCTGGTTAAGACGCCGACCAAGATTGCTGATGGAGATGCGGATGCCTCGACGGAAAGTCCAAGCTTGTCTGCGGTGGTTTCTTGGCTCAGTTGATTTGCCGCGGCTCTCCCTCACCGATTTTTCGGCATTCTGGTCGGTGGATTCGTCGAAAGGTACAGGTCTGATGTGACGCTTCACTTGTTCCCTGGCAGAGTCCCGGAACAAGGTGGATCCAGCGAACGTTGTCACTCGTTTCGTGAGCAGTCAGATTGCTCTATCCTGGACCCATGAATATCAACCAAGAATTGGCCGATCGCATCATGCGATTGGTTGTCTCACCCGAATATCGCCCCTGCAAACCGAAGCAAATCGCGACCGATTTAAAGCTTGACGAAGATGGCTACCGCGAGGTCCGTCGCGTGGTCAAGCAGTTGGTCAATGAAGGACGGTTGGTGTACGGATCCAATCACCTAATCTTTAGCGTGGGCAGTGTCGGCGGACCTAGCGATTCGATTCGCGGCAGTTTTCGACGAGCCCTTGGTGGCAAGTTTGGATTTGTTCGGCCAAATCATGCTGAAGATGGCGGTGACATTCCCACGGATTACTTTGTGCCGCCTGGCAAGACGATGGGGGCGCTCGAGGGCGATCTGGTTGAGATCAAAATCCAGGCGGGGCGTCGCGGTGATGATGAAGCTGTTGTCACTAAAGTGATCGAGCGGGCACGTCGGCAATTCACCGGCACCTTTAAACGTTCAGGCAAAAGTCCAGTCGTGTTTCTTGATGGCGTGCCCTATGAGAAACCCGTTTCGGTTGGTGATGTCCGCGGAATGCCATTGGAGAACGATGACAAAGTCTTTGTCGAATTGGTTGAGTATCCCGACGACGACGGCAACGGCGGCGAAGCGGTCATCCTGGAACGCCTGGGCAGCAGCAAGAATCCCGCGATCGATACGTTGACGATCATGCGTCAGTACGCGCTGCCCGATGAATTTCCCGAAGCAGTGTTGAATGCATCACGTGAGCAATCGGATCAGTTCAGTGATGATGAGGTTCCGGCGAACCGTAAAGACCTGACGCAGTTGTTGACGATCACGATCGATCCGTTTGACGCGCGAGATTTTGATGATGCGATTTCGCTTGAGCGAGAAAACAGACGATGGCGGTTGTGGGTTCACATCGCCGACGTCAGCCACTTCGTTCCAGCCGGTGGAACAATCGATGAAGAGGCGCGGGCAAGGGCGACGAGCGTGTACTTGCCAGATCGAGTCGTGCCGATGATCCCCGAAATCATCAGCAACCACTTGGCGTCGCTTCAGCCGGACAAAATGCGTTTAGTGAAAACCGTCGAGATTGAAATGCTAGACGATTTAACGATCACGCATACCGAGGTCCATAATGCGGCAATTCATAGCGACATGCGGTTGAATTATGAGCAGGTCGATCAATACCTAGCCAGTCCCGAAGAGTACGTCGAAAAGTGGGGCAGTGAAGTCTGTACTTTGCTTGGCCATATGCACCAATTGGCGATGCAGATTCGCAAGTCGCGATTCAAGGGTGGTTCGCTTTCGATGGATATGCCGGACATTAAGTTGGACCTTGATCGCTCGGGCAAGGTCAAAGGTGCCCGTCGGGTGGAACACACCGAAAGCCATCAGATTATCGAAGAGTTTATGCTGGCGGCAAACCAGGCGGTTGCTGCTTGGTTAGACGACATGAAGCTGAACTTCTTGCACCGAATTCACCCGCCGCCTGAACGAAGAAAGCTTCGCCAGTTGACCAACTTTGTCAAAGACATTGGCATTAAGGTTGATTCGGTTGAAAGTCGATTCGAGATTCAGAAAGTGCTTGATACCGTTGCCGGAACACCGCTGGAAGATGCAGTGAACTTTGCGGTGCTAAAGAGCATGAACAAGGCTGTCTACGGTCCGCAGCCCGACGGGCACTACGCATTGGACATGGAACACTATTGTCATTTCACCAGCCCGATTCGGCGTTACCCTGATTTGACGGTCCACCGCTTGGTTCAGAAGTTGTTGGACGGTGAAAAGACGCCTGATGATTCGTTTGGAATGCTGTTGAAGCTTGGACACCATTGCAGCGATATGGAACGCAACGCCCAGAAGGCTGAACGTGAGCTGATCGAACTAAAGTTGCTGCATTTTTTGAGCAAGCATATTGGCGACACGATGGAAGCAGTCGTCAGCCGCGCGTTCGCCGACGGCCTGAACGCTCGTTGCGTCAAGCTACCCGTGGATGGTTTTATCCCAGTTACCAGCTTGCCGGATGACAAGTACAAGTTTGAAAGACGTGGCAACATGCTGGTTGGTTTCAAGGAAGGCAACCGCTACCGCTTGGGCGATCAATTGACGGTGAAAATTGCAAAGGTGGATTTGCAGGATCGTCAACTTTACCTCGATGTCATCAAGAACCATTCAGCATCCAACGAAGTCGCCGGTTCGGGTAAGAAGACTAAGTCGAAACCAAATTACAAGTCAAAACGAAAGACCGAACGCCGCGAGAAAAAGAAGAGGCGTAAACGTTAAGAACGTATGTTTTTGAAATGTCCCGATTTCCTATTCACAAGGTGAACTCCATTGTCTGTTGTTGTTGGAATTGATGTTGGTGGAACCACATGCACCATCGCAATCGGTGAAGCGGGGCGAAAAGTTCTTTGCGTCTCAGATCAGTTTCCCACTCGTTCGATCGAAGGTCCCGATGCGGCGGTGGACGACATCATTGCCCAGATTGGTGCGGAGCTAACTTTGCTTGGCAAGTCGACCGCTGACGTCAGTGCAATCTCGTTGGCGACGCCTGGACCCGCGACGCGAGATGGTGTCTTGCTGAAAACGCCGAACTTGAATCCAGATCTTTGGAATCAGTGTCCGATTCGGTTGAAGTTGGAACAAGCGTTTGCCAAGACTGCTCAGCCAACACCGGTGGTTTACATCGGTGATGGACAGGCGGCTGCTGTTGGTGAATACGCGATTCGTACCGGACATTTGATATGGGATGATTCACCGGTTGGCGACCAGACCGAACAATTCGATTCACTGTTCATGGTTGCCGTGGGGACGGGGCTTGGTGGAGGCGAGGTTCATAAGGGCCAGCCAATTCAAGGAGGCAAGGGCAGGGCAGGGCACGCTGGGCATATCTTGTTGCCAATGGATGCTTTCCGATATTCGCAAGATCGCGAGCTAAAGGTTGGCAACACGTTTTGCGCCGCCGAATCTGCAATTTCATTGACGGCGCTGACGCACCAGTTGTCCTACCGTTTAACGCTTGACCAGTGGGAAGATCATCCACTAAACGCAGTCGAAGGAACGGCCAAGGACAAGGCAAAGCAGTTGCGCGAGCTTGCCGGCGATGGAGATGCGTTGGCTTTGGAGTTGATGGACGATCAAGCAAAGGCGTTGGGGATCGTGTTGTTGAATGTTCAATACATTGGCGATCACGATCGGTTAGTCATCGGTGGCGGTGTGACCGAAATGGCTGCCCAGGTGCGAGAGCGTTATCTGGCAAATGTCAAAGAGTCCTACCATGCTCATGCGTTGGATGGCTTCCGTGATTTCGCGGACATTTCGTTCTCGGTCTGCGGTGATGATGCATCCGTATTGGGCTCGCTCGCACACGCCTATGACGGTTTACTTTGAACGCAAGTTCGTGTTGAGAAAAAAAGTGGCGTAGTCTTCTCGAGCATTTTCAAGTTTGTTAAGGGATGTAGGGATGTAGGCCGGAACAAGCGAAGCGCAGTTCAGGGTGCGTTGGGCATGATTGAGA
>CAYVAN010000207.1:0-8059 GCA_964449225.1 uncultured Rhodopirellula sp. | reverse complement strand
CATCAACACCACATCGGCACGACGAACACTGCGTTGGGCGCGGTGCATACCATACCACTCCAAATCGGTTCGCTGGCTCTTACGTTTTCGCAGTCCGGGGGTGTCGATCGCGATGAAGGTTTGACCATCGACGTCGAAGTGAACGTCAACACTGTCACGAGTAGTTCCTGCGACTTCGCTGACGATCATTCGATCTGATTCCGCCAACGTGTTGACGAAGGTGCTCTTGCCAACATTTCGGCGACCCACGATCGCGATTTTCATTGTGGGTTCTTCGACGATTTCGTCATTCGCCTCGGGCAAACGATCGACGATCAATTCCAGCAAGTCATCTCGGTGGCGGTTTTGCGTGGAGCTGACGCGAATGATGTGTCCGCGTCCAAGCTTTTGAAATTCCTCGGCCGCAATGTCTTGGTGCGGTTGATCCGCTTTGTTGGCAACCAGGATCACAGGTCGTTCGATCCCGCGAAGTCGCTCTGCAACGGTCACATCCAGCGGCATCAAACCCGTTTGGATATCGACGACAAATAAAATGATATCGGCCGAATTGATCGCCATTTCAATTTGGCGGACCACATCATCGGTCAGATTATCGTCATCGACCACGCCCATTCCGCCCGTGTCGGTCAATTCAAAGAATCGATCGTCGTGTTCGATCAGCGTCGTCATGCGATCGCGGGTTACACCGGAATAGTCATCGACGATGGCCAATCGTCGGCGAGCCAACCAGTTAAAGAGACTGCTTTTGCCGACGTTGGGACGTCCAATGATGGCGACTTTGGGGACTGACATCAGGTTAGGTGCTTAGTAATGGGGGATAGGCCGGAACGAGCCAAACGCGGTTCCAGCATCAACCGCAGCGGAATGCCTGAACTGGGACGCTCTCGCGTCTCGTTACTGGCTTACTCGAAGCCCCACAGCTTAATCGGACCAGTAATTTTCATATAGGTGCCGACTAACTGTATTTCGATCGATATACTCCTAAACATGCCTGACAACGAATCAATCGATCCTGCCGAAATTCACGCCCAAGCGGCCGCATTGGCGGCTCATCTTCAGCGATCAGGAGTCGCATTCTTGCCAATCGCCGATACGGCGAATGTCGAGTTGCTCGCTGGTCAGTTTGCGTCGCCCGAGTCGCCAGCCTCAGATTCAGTGCAAGACTCGTCGTCCGCAGCGGCTAAAACCGATGCGCCGACACCGAAACCGTCGCCCCCGGCTGCCACATCGAAGCCAACGATGCCCAAGACGCGGCTCGAAACGGTTCCCGCGTTTAAGACGTCGGAAGGCGATTATGAAGGCAAGCCGCTGTCAGTCGAAGATCGATCGTCACAATTGAAGATCTTGGCTGATCAAGTTTCACAATGTACATCGTGCGAAATTCTTTCCAGCTGTCGAACCAACACTGTTTTTGGCGAAGGCAGCCCGCAGGCCCGGTTTCTGTTTTTTGGCGAAGGGCCTGGTGCCGATGAAGATCGCAGCGGACGCCCCTTTGTCGGGAAAGCAGGACAGCTACTGACCAAGATGATTTCCGCCTGCACGCTCGACCGCACTGATTGTTACATCACCAACACCGTCAAGTGTCGTCCACCAGGAAACCGAAATCCCGAAGGCGATGAACTTCAAAATTGTCGGTCGCATTATCAACAACAATTTAGTCTGATTCGTCCGGAGTACATTATTTGCCTGGGCGCGGTGGCGGCTTCCGAATTGCTTAGTACCAAACTGTCCGTTGGACGGCTTCGCGGAAAATTGCATCAATATCGTGGCAGCAAAGTGCTGGTCACTTATCACCCCGCCTACCTGCTTCGGAACCCGGCCGCAAAAAAAGCTGCGTGGGAAGATCTACAGATGTTGATGGCCGATGCGGGTATCGAATTGCCGGGGAAACAATGACAACTAGCTTTGCAAGCAAAGACCGATCCGGGCATGCTGCCGAAGCAATCTGAAATTTTTCGGCCTTGACCGTTTTTGTTCGATGGGAACAATCACGCATATCGAGAAGCGAGGAACGCTTTTCTTTTTTCGCAGTCGTCACCCATGATTCGGTGAAACGCGATTGCGAGAAACAAATCCCACGATGTGCAAGGAGGCCATCATGCGTCAGAAATCTACTGACAACAGCGCGATTGAATTCTCATCCGCCCAAGAAATTCCCGAAGGTGCAAAAAGCACTGACGCGTTCAAGGCGAATGATCCAACAGCGATCACGTCCACCTCGGAAGCTCCGACACGATCGCTTCGCAGCATTTTGGCCAGTGCTCGATTCCATGCGGACAGCGACATTGAGTTTGTCGCGATTGCCGAATCATCGAAAACCGCGATGCCGGGTGACTTGGTCGTCTACCGAATTGGCGAAGACGATCCAATGCAAATTGTTGCCGACGCGCTGTCGCGTGGTGCCGCCGGAATTTTGACCGAACAAGTGCTGCCATGCCCTTTGCCACAGTGCATTGTTGGTGACATGGAATTGGCGATGGCGGACATCAAATCCGCCCTGATGAATCAACCCGATCAGAAACTGCTGACAATCGGCGTGGTCGGATCCGCAGGCAAGACCACCACGTCGCTGTTGGTCTCAACTCTGTTCCGTGCCAAGAACATTCGTACCGCCTACCAAACTGACCTTGGCAGCAGCGATGGTGTCGTGCAAACCACTCAAACAGAGAAAATGCACTCGGCGTCCTCCCTGATTGATTGGGTTGGTGAAGCGGTTGATTGCGAAAGCCAAGTGGCAATCATCGAATTGGTTGATGCCGATCTTCGTCACGGACGCTACGACTGCATGGGTTTCGATCTGCTGGTCGTGACTGGATCAACGATGGAAAATCAGGACTTCGGTCCATCCGCACTTTCCTGTGCATTGGAAACGCTCAATCCCAATGGCGTTGTCATTGCACCGGCCGACGATTCCAAAGCGATGCAGGTCATCGAAGAAGCGGCGGTTCGACACGTCAGTTACGGCGTCCGCAGCAGCGCCGATGTGACTGCGAAGATCATCGACCAATCATGTGGAATGACGACGTTGTTGGTAACTTATGATGACAGCACTGCTGTGATGGAAACACCTTTATGCGGCGGAGCAATGGCTGCTAATCAGGCAGCCGCGGTGACGGTTGGATTGTTGGCTGATTTTGAGCTGCCTGAAATCGCCAGCCACCTGGGAAGCTTGCGATCGGTTCCCGGCCGCGGTCAAACACTCAGCCGTTATGGTCACGCATCCGTCATGATTGATGTTGCCGGGTCAGCGGATCGTTGTGCCGCCGCCATGCGAACCGCTCGTTCGATGAAGGCCAGCGGCCGGTTGTGGTGCATTGCCGCGATCAGCAAAAAAGACGATGAAACATCGCTCGCACGTTTGGGTAATCTGATGGAACGATTCGCCGACCAAGCCATTGTGACGTCTGCGATTGGTCAAAAGAAGTCGTTCCTAGCCGCATCTCACTCTGTTCTCGATGGCGTCGAAAAATGTACCGCGATGCGATTGGTCGCTGATCAAACCAAAGCGATCAAGTGGGCCATGAATCATGCAAAACCATCGGACACCATTCTGGTGATGACCAATCAGTCCGCAACAAACGCACAAGAAGGTCGCAGAGAAATCGAAACGATTGAAAAGTTGGTCGAAGAAGTGCGAGACGAACAGGAAATCGCACGACCGATGCCAACACTGAAAGTGTTTGGGTGAGAAAGCGTACTGAGAAAACGTACCACTCAAAGCGTGCGAGAGCTTGTCCCAAGCTCGTTAGAAATTGCGGGCAAGCTTTGCAAAGGCGAGGAGATTGAGACAAGCTCCGCCACACTTTTCTGCGTGAGCACTCAGCGGGCCGCCATCCGTAGACATCCGACAGGGCATTGCAAATAAGGTCGCTGATTTGTTTTAAACGAATTGGCTTGGAAAGCACTTCGTAGACCGATACTTGCTGTGCCTGAGCCCGGATGGTTTCGTCCAAATCAGCACTCATCAAAACGCATGGCGTTTGATTAGACCGCTGCCGAATGTGGCGGATGACTTCGACGCCGTTGAGCTTTGGCATGTGGAAGTCGATCAAGCAGGCATGGACTTCACTCTGTTCGATCAGCTCGATCGCTTCCATTCCATCACCAGCTTCGGTGACGTTAAATCCACGACGCAAGAGCCCTTCGCACAACACGCTGCGAAACGCCGAATCGTCATCAGTGACCAGTAAGTTCGGTATCGACGAGTTTGGAATTAGCATTGGGCTCCTAATCGACGGAACTGCCACCACGGCAGTCCATTATCCAGTTACCATGATAATAGCAATTTTAGTGCCGATGCTCTTTTAATGTAAACGATGCCCATGGACCCAGCTGACCAGCCGCCGATCGCCAAACCCGCATCTCGATCAAAAGCCTTGCGGTCGCAAGCCGGACAAACATCTGCTGCAAAACTTGACGCTACAAAAATGGCAGTCGCGGCGACTCCTCCGACGGACCAGGCTGCCATGGTTAGCGATCTGGCCAAACGCATCATCGCCAACGTTGAATTGGCGATTGTGGGTAAGCGCAAACAGCTAGTTCTATCGCTGGTGACCTGGCTCTCCGGCGGTCACATCTTGTTAGAAGATGTACCAGGCGTCGCCAAAACGATGCTTGCCCGGGCATTGGGGCGAAGCGTTGGTTGCAAATTCAAACGAGTCCAGTGTACGCCGGACCTATTGCCCACCGACGTCACGGGGACTTCGATCTTCAATCAAAAAACATCCGAGTTTGAATTTCGACCCGGACCAGTTTTTACGCAAATTTTGCTTGCTGATGAAATCAATCGCGCGACTCCGCGAACGCAAGCTTCCCTGCTGGAAGCGATGGCGGAAACTCGGGTCACCGTCGATGGAACCACGCACAAGCTTGATCCGCCTTTCATTGTGATCGCAACCCAAAACCCAGTCGACCACGAAGGCACCTTTCCCTTGCCCGAAGCCCAACTCGATCGCTTCATGATGCGATTTAGTTTGGGTTACCCAACAATGGAAGAGGAAATGCGAATGCTGGAAATGCTTCAGCATCAGCATCCAGTCGACACACTGCAACCTGTTGCGCAAGCAGCCGAGATTGCCAAAGCGCAGCAGATCATCAAGAACGTTCACGTTGACCCTAAGCTTCGCGGGTATCTGTTGCAGATCATTTCACAAACTCGTTCGCATGAAGACTTGGCCCTTGGCGGTAGTCCACGTGCCAGCATCGCGTTGTTCCGTTGCGCTCAGGCGATGGCTGCGATCCGCGGTCGCAACTACGTATTGCCGGATGATCTAAAGAAGATTATCGAACCGGTCATGAACCACCGCGTCATCTTGCGTCCAGAAAGTCGTCTACGCAAAGTCAGCACCGAAAACGTGATCGACGAGATCGTCAGCGAGATCGCGGTCCCGACGATTGGAACATGACCAATGTCGATCGTCCGACCATCTAATGTGGCCGAACGCTCCGCGGCCGGGGGCACTTCAAGCCGACCGCAGAACGCTAGGCCACAATCGTCATTGTCCATTGCTGCGGCCATTAGCACGTTACTGCTGGTGGGCATTTTTTTCGGTGCTTCGCTTTGGGTTTTGGCTGGTGTCACCATCGCTTTATTGATGGGAGTCAATTATCTGCTGGCGAACACTTGGTCTGATTCTGCAATTGCGATTCGCGCAACCGGTGACCGAGAACTGAAAGTCGGCTCCAAAGCCAACGCTCGGATCGAAATTACCAACACCGCAAAAGTCCCACTGCTTTGGTTATTGGTCGAAGACCTTTTACCCAGACAAACGGTCAGCACCGGTTCGCACACACCTCCGTTGGAAATTGACGGCGAACGTCTAGCGGTGATGATGCTGTGGCCGGGACAAACCAAAGAAGTCGAGTACCAGATCAATTGCCACCGTCGTGGATACCTACAGATTGGCCCAACGGTTTTAGAAACCGGTGATTTGATGGGCTTGTTTCGCAGGTTCCGCGTCGGCACCGATCCCCAGTACATCACGGTCATGCCGGAAATCATTCCGCTGACACAGTACGAGATTGGATCCAGGCGACCGATCGGAGAAATTCGGATGCGAGCGAACGTGATGGACGATCCCACGCGTCTGAGGGGAATTCGCCAGTGGCAAATTGGTGACCCGATGCGTAGCGTTCACTGGGCGGCAACGGCGCGCACCGGAACTCTGCACAGCAAGATTTACGAACCATCATCGATTGCGGGAGCGACCTTAATCTTAGACTTGCACAACCGCACCAACCCGAATTCGCACGAACCGGTGCGCACTGATCTTGCCGTCACCGCAGCGACGTCCATCGCTGCATCGCTACATGAATCAGGTGAACCCTTCGGTCTGGTGACCAATGGACGCGACGCGGCTGACCGTATTCGCACCGAAGGGTGGCAGGGCGACGAAAGAATTTCGCATCCGCGAAAACGTTCTGATTTGTCCAATGCCGCTGCGATGCGATCAGAAAACGATCGATTGAATCCAGTGGTCATTGCGCCGTCGCGTGGCCCTGCACAATTAAAAGAAATCCATCGCACCCTGGCGCGTTTAGAACGAACCGATGGCCTAACGCTGGCCGAGTTGTTCGTGGAATGCGAGAGTCAACTAGCGGGCGATACGACCCTACTGGTCATTCTGCAACAGGCCACAGCCGCCACGATCGCGACTCTGGTGGGGCTTTCTAAACGCGGTCGCGCGGTTGCAGTGATCATCAACACGCACGACATCAATGACTACACCTCAATCGCAGGACCATTAATCGCATCCAGGATTCCGACGTTTTACTTATCGGACAAGGACTCCATTGCCGACGTTTGCCGCAGCGTGTTGGTGCGAGCGTAAAATGAATTCGGTTTCGGGTTGGAATGCGCTTGCTCAATAATGTTCTCCGTTAAGAATGGCTTCTGTAGCTCGATCGTCGATCCGACCGTCAACTCGATGTCCCATGGACTCCGATGAAATCGCCCGAACTAAAATCTGCTAGCCGCAAATGCGACAAGCTCGGACTGGGACAAGCCGAGCGAACATTGTTGGTGTGCATGGATCGCAAGACATCGAAATGCGCCAAGTCCAAAGAAATGCAACAGATTTGGAAACATCTAAAGCGACGCTTAAAGGAATTAAAACTCGATCAACGCGGTGGAATTGTGCAAATCAAAACGGGCTGTGTCGGGATCTGCAAAGGCGGTCCGATCATCGCCGTGATGCCCGATAATATCTGGTACGGCGGCTGCGTCCCCGACGTCATCGACCGAATCCTTCAAGAACATCTAGTCGATGGCAATCCTGTGACCGAATTCGTGCTCTCAAAATGAATATCCTGATTTTGACCGGCGCTGGTATCTCAGCAGAATCCGGGATCCCGACTTTTCGCGATGCAAATGGATTGTGGGAAGGACATGCCGTGGAGGAAGTGGCAACGCCGCAGGGCTTCGCTCGCAATCCGAAATTGGTACATCGGTTTTACAATGAACGGCGGCGTGCGTTGTTGTCGAACACGATTCAACCCAATCCGGGGCACCTTGCGCTCGCCGAGTTCGAACTGTCGCATCAGTCGAATCGCCGCGGTGACTTTTTATTGGTCACGCAAAACATCGATGATTTGCATGCACGGGCCGGCAGTAAGAACGTACTTTCGATGCATGGTGAACTGCTGAAGGTCCGCTGCTTGATCACCGAAGCAATCTTTGATTGGCGTGATGACCTGGGTACCGATACGCCACATCCTGACGATCCGGATGACCAGTCGATGCGAGGCTGTCTGCGCCCGCACGTGGTTTGGTTTGGCGAAATGCCAATTGGCCTTGGCAAGATTGAACAAGCTGCCGCCAATGCAGATGTCTTCGTTGCAATCGGCACATCCGGCTTGGTTTATCCAGCAGCCGGCATCGTTGAACAAACCAAGCCAACGTGCCGCAAGATTGAGATCAATTTAGGTGACACGCCCGCTTCGGCAGCGTTCGACGAAACCATTCACGGCTTAGCCAGCGAAGAGGTTCCGCGGTTATTGAAAGAGCTTTCAAAATAGTCCGGTTCTAACGGTCGCGGCAATGGTCCAACCCAAAGCCGCA
>CAYVAN010000206.1:1707-8064 GCA_964449225.1 uncultured Rhodopirellula sp. | reverse complement strand
CGGGAGGAAAGTCCGGGCTCCGCAGGACAGGATGGTCGATAACGTCGACCGACCGCGAGGTTAGGGAAAGTGCAGCAGAGAATAGACCGCCGAACGGTCCGCCATCGGTGGATGCGTGGTAAGGGTGAAACGGTGCGGTAAGAGCGCACCAGCGATCGGGGCGACTCGGTCGGCTTGGTAAACCCCATCCGGAGCTAGACCAAACAGAATGAAGCGGCGGTCCGTCGCGCACAGAACATTCGGGTAGGTCGCAGTAGAGGCGACGAGCAATCGTCGTGCAAAGATAAATGATCGTCGTCACGCCCAGGCTTGCCTTGGCGTGGCACAGAACCCGGCTTACAAGCCCACTGGCAATTTCAATTTTAGAACCGTCGCTTTCGCACTACCGCTGCTCGCCTTGGAACCTCGATTTGATCATGGCCAAAGACCCAACCCATACTTTAGTTTGCAGCAGTTGCGGCGAAACCTTTGACTTCACCAAGACCAAGTCGCCACCGTTTTGCAGCGAGCGTTGTCGCATGATCGATTTGGGGCGTTGGCTGGACGAAGAAATCAAAGTCCCACACGAAGGCGGCCCCACCAAGGGTGAGGCCGTCGAGGAATCATTGGACGAATGATCGGACGAATCATCCGAGGAAGATTCATAAGAGGTTTGATATAAATCCGCATCATCAATGATGCGCCCAAAATGTTGCTCGGTTCTCCGAACCGGTAGCGATAAGGACGACCGCATCTTGCTGGGCGAACTTAGTGGTGCGTCAACGCCAAAAGCTAGGGACGACACCCAACGGCTCGCGAGGTTCCGCTAACAAATTAGCGGCCGGCGCAAGCCCTCCGGTTTTTCGGACCCTAATGTCGACTGCTGAAGCACCACGAGCGGCAATTGGTTAGTTTGCCCGAGCCAGGTTTTGCCGACGCAGTCCTTCGACGTAGTCATGAGTGATGTTCATGACTTCTTGGTTGTAGAAGTAGTCGTGATAGACCTCTTCGCCACTGAGAGCGGCTTCCATCTGTTCGGCTTCTTCTTCCTTTTCGGAATCAAGTTCTTTGCGTCGAGCCATGAACTTTTCTTCATTCAACGAAACCGTGTTCTGCTCTTTTTGCTTGACGTAGATCCCCACGCGGCGAAGCAGGTCGTTGAACTCGTCGTTCGCCTTGACTCGTTCCATCGAATTCTTGCGAATCGTTTCGATCAAGTCGGCGGGAACCATGTTGTACAAAACGTGTTTGGCGGATTTCACCTTGTCGTGTTCCAAAGCGAACTTCAAATCGCCCTCGCCAACGTCCATGTGCGACGTGATGCTGGGCAGTAGCACGTCGGCTGGTACGCCGGTCAGCTGAGTGCTGTCGCCGTCAGGAAGATAGAACTGTTGCAGCGTGACCTTCAACGCGCCCAACTTGTAACGATTGTTACGAAAGAGGGTTTGGCCAAGGTCCATTAAGGTTTGAACGGTTCCCTTGCCGTGGGTTGCTGGGTCACCAACGACGATGCCCCGGCGATAATCGCGAATCGCACCCGCTAGAATTTCGCTGGCACTGGCGCTGAACTTACTAGTCAGGACAACCAGCGGCCCATCCCAACTCGTTCCACGATTGTCATCGGAGTACTGTTGGACGCTGCCGTCTGAATTCTTGACTTGAACCACAGGCCCGCGGTCAATGAACAAACCCGTCAAATTGATCGCTTCGGTCAGGCTGCCGCCGCCGTTCTTGCTGAGGTCCAAGACCAAGCCGTCAACGCCTTTCGTTTTGAAGTCTTCGAGAATGCGCTGGACATCACGTGTGCTGCTGCGAAAATTCGTTCCGCCTTTCTTAGCACTGTCCATGTCCAGGTAGAAACTAGGCAGGTTGATGTAGCCGATTTTTAGGCCAGTGGTTTGCCCAGCGGCGGCTTTGTGTTCAATGATTTTTCCACGAGCAGCTGATTCGTCAAGTTGAATCTTTGCACGTATGATTTTGTAGATTTCGACGTTTCCGACACCGCCTTTCTTGACGCCCAGTCGAACCAAGGTTCCTGCTTTACCGCGGATCTTGTCAACGACGTCGTTCAGAGGCATCTCAACGATGTCAACCATTTGGCCGGTTTCGCCTTGGCCCACTGAAACGATCACATCGTCGGTCAACAACTTGCCATGCTTCGCTGCGGCTCCGCCGGGCATGACGCGAGTAATCACAGTGTTGCCGTCTTTTTCTCGCAGCTGAGCCCCGATGCCATCCAGGTTCAGGCTCATCATGATGCTGAAATCCTCCAGCGTATTGGGCGACATGTAGGTTGAGTGCGGGTCATAGCTCATCGTGACCGCGGTCAAATACATTTCCAACAAATCATCGCTGTCGGTTTGACGCCATCGCTTGGCGTATCGGCGGTAGCGACGTCGCAATGTGTCGAGTGCTTCTTCGCCTTCGGTGCCTTCGTCCTTCAAATCCAACAAAGCATACTTGATCTGACGACGCCATCGATCGCGAGCCAAGTCTGGGTTGGTTGCATATTGTGCTGAATCACCATCAATGACGATTGATTCTTCGGCCGTAAAGTCGAAGGGGCCGTCCACTAATTCCAAAGCCACGGCAACTCGTTCATCGACGCGTTGGATGAAGCGTTCAAAAATGGTGTAAGCAAGTGACAGGTCACCGCTGCTGACCATGTCATCGATCGTGGTGGCGTTCTTGGCGAACTCTTGAATGTCGCTTTGGTAAAAGTACAGCTTCAAGGGATCCAACGATTCGGTGAACAGCTTAAAAGCACGCCTGCTGATTTCGTCGTTCAAGCCTTGGGCCGAGACGTGTTGGCGCGGCATTAGGTTGGCAATCGTTCGAGCGACCATTTTGTCGAACGTGGTCGGCGCGGCTAATTGGATCGGTGGTGCCTTCGGCTGGGTCGCTTTCTGATCAGTGAGCCTTTCCTGCTGGAGCACGGCTTGAGCAGAGGTGTTCTGAAGGCCAAGTCCGGCAACGCAAATTGCCGTCAATGCCAAGGTTTTCAGAACCGAGTCGAAACCCAATCGTTGATACATATCCGTTTCCCGAAGGTTTGATCTTGTAGAGGCTGAATTTTTTACCGGATGGATGTCCACGGTAAGCTAGCGAATCCTAGGAAACGTGGCCGGTCGTAGCAACGGCGGTTTCCGCAAGTTGCCAAACATCCAACCCAGTTTACCACTGCTGTCTACCTAGGTGGCATCGGGTCTTCCGTGGACCCGCCCGTTAAACACAGGGGCAAGAGAAAACTCTGGAACAAAAGAATAGCGTCAGGATGGGAATCTGACGAATGAGTTTTCAATCGCGAAAATGTTTTCAATCGCGAAAATTATGTCTGGTAGCGGAAATTGATCGGTGCATCGATGTCGGGATGCAGGCTCTGGTGAACAGGGCATTTTCTTGCTGCTGCTTCGATCCGAGTTCGCATTTCTGGATCATCAACGACGCCCGGTGGGATGGTCACGGTCGTTTTCAACGATCCGATGCGGCGAACAGGAGTGGCGATCATTTCTTTGACGACATGCACGCTTAGGCCATCTAGTTTCAAGTCATGTCGATCGGCCATCAGACCCATGATCGTCATCACGCAGGTGCCCAGCGCGGTCGCCACCAAGTCGGTCGGCGAAAAAGATTCTCCGTTGCCGCCGTTGTCTACCGGCGCATCGGTGTGCAGCGTCATCCCGCTGGGGCCGTGCGTCGCGTCGCAACGTAACTTGCCGCAGTAGACCGCTTTGATTTCAACTGACATCTCAAACCTTATTGCTGTACTGAATCTTCACTAAAACCTAATCCCCATTATCTATTGCGTCTTTCGATTGCGACGCAGTTGACCGCACGCAGCATCGATCTCGCCGCCCTTGCGTTGCCGGAACATCACGTTGACGCCGCCGTCTTCCAACACGCGACGAAAATCGGCGATTGATTGCCGCGACGGTTCGTGATACGGCAAGCCTTCGACCGGGTTGTAGGGAATCACGTTCAGCAGCACGTTGCGATTTTTCAGCAACGTCACCAATTGATGTGATTCCAGCGAAGAATCGTTTAAGCCGCCAAGCAACACATATTCAAACGTCAATCTTCGTCCATTGGTTTGGAAGTAACGATCGGCTGAATCCAAAACGGCTTGGACGCCGATTTTTTCGTTGACCGGAACTAACTTTGTTCGCAGTTCATCATTGGGGGCATGCAAGCTGACCGCTAAGTTGTACGGAACACCGCTGCTGGCCAACCGGTCGATCGCTGGCGGCAACCCAACCGTGCTGATCGTGATTCGTCGTGGGCTGATGCCCAGTCCCTGATCGCTACGTGCCATCGCCAGGGCACCGAGCACTCGATCCAGGTTCGCCAGCGGTTCGCCCATGCCCATCATTACGATGTGGCTGAGCCGTTCTTCGGAATCCAATCGGGCCTGCAAACGCAGCATCTGTTCCAAGATTTCGCCGCTGGTCAAATTGCGGTCGACTCCATCGAGTCCGCTGGCGCAAAACACGCAGCCCATCGCGCAGCCCACTTGGCTGGAAACACAGATGCTTCGCCGCGGTCCGTCACGCAGCAGCACGCATTCGACTTCGCCGCCATCGGCCAATCGGACCAATAACTTGTCCGTCCCGTCGCTGGACGTTTGTGCAACCACTTCCTTGGCATTCCAAATTTGGAATGATTCATCCAAATCTTCACGAAGCTTTTTCGGCAGGTTGTTCATGTCAGCAAAATCATGGACCCGTTGCTGATAAACCCAGTTGAGGATCTGTTTTGCCCGAAACTTTGGGTAGCCCTTGTCCGTCAACCAAGCCGTTAGCTCTTCCGCCGACAAATTAAGCAGATGTTGCCGGGGATCATTTTTTTGATCACTAGCCTTCCGATGATTGGCGGGACTCGATTCAATGACGGGCAAATTCAATGTTATGATTTCGATTAGACGACAAAAGATATTTCTACAGGATTCTAACGTGACTGACCCCAAGATCGAAGTCGATACCGACGCTGCCCTTGCCCGATTTATCGAATTGGCAAAAATTCCCGGCGTTAGCGGTCAGGAAGCCGATGTGGCGGCCGCCATCGTTGAACGTTTAAAGGCGGCTGGCGTCGCCGATTCACAGATCCACTTTGACGATGCCCACACCAAAACTGCTTTGGCGGGAAATTGCGGCAACCTGATCGTGACGCTGCCGGGCAACGGATCTGGTCCTCGGACGATGTTGTCCGCCCACATGGACACCGTGCCCATTTGCGTTGGCAGCCAACCCAAAGTCGACGGCGACGAAGTCATCAGCGATTCAGAAACCGGCTTGGGGGCGGACGATCGAGCCGGGTGTGCGGCAATTTTGACTGCGGTAACGCAGCGGATGGCGGTCGGCGATAGCAAATTTTCACCCGCGGTGATTTGCTTTCTGATCCAAGAAGAGATCGGGTTGCATGGCGCGCGTCACATCGATGTGGAGTCGATTGGTAAGGTGGATCAAGCGTTTAACTTCGATGGCGGGGCAGTTGAAAAATTGACCAACGGTGCGATTGGCGGCGAGCGAATGACGATCACCCTGCATGGCGTTCCCTCCCACGCAGGTGCCGCTCCGAAACAGGGTGCCAGCGCGATCATCATGGCGGCTCGGGCGATCGCGGATCTGGATTCGCGAGGGTGGCTGGGGCATATCGATAACGAACACGGTGTCGGATCAGCGAACGTGGGCGTCATCAATGGCGGCGACGCAACCAATGTGATCACGCCAAAGGTCAGCCTACGGGCGGAAGCTCGAAGCCACGATTCGGCCATGCGATCAAGAATCGCTTCGGAGTTGAAAAACGCGTTTGAACAAGCAGCGGCCAGTGTCAAAACGGAAAGCGGCACCGCGGGGAGTATCGACTACGATTCGCAGGTCGATTACGAGTCTTTCAAATTGGATCTGGACCATCCATCGATCCGTGTTGCCGACGCTGCTGTGCGAAAAATTGGACGAACGCCATTTGTTGAAGTGGCAAACGGAGGCTTAGATGCGAATTGGTTGTTCCTGCACGGAATTGAAGCGGTCACCATGGGCTGCGGCCAGAAAAACATTCACACAGCTGATGAACGATTAGAGATTGCTGATTACCTTGACGCGTGCCGAATCGCGACGGACCTGATCACGTCATGAACGACGACGATGAAATTTGCCTTTGTTTTCACGTCAGCAAACGCAAGGTCGTTCAGTACATTCGTGTGGAGCGACCAAAAATCGCTAGCCAACTGTCGCAGTGCTACGGTGCCGGAACGGGATGCGGCTGGTGTCGGCCATTTTTAAAACGTCTTCTTGAACAAGCCACTGGTGAAAGCTCTGACCAAAACACTGACCAAAGCTCTGGCGAAGCCGCTGCGTTGCCCGATGCGGATGTCTATGCCAA
>CAYVAN010000206.1:0-1607 GCA_964449225.1 uncultured Rhodopirellula sp. | reverse complement strand
CTGACCAAAGCTCTGGCGAAGCCGCTGCGTTGCCCGATGCGGATGTCTATGCCAACCAACGCCATCAATACCGAAAACAGCAGGAAAACGACTCGCTTGGATGAACCCGCTGATCTGTCAGCCGTATAGCATACTAGAGATCGCACAGTAGACTTTGATCAATCATACGGACGAACCGCTGTTGTGGCTGATCCCGACTGGGGGCAGTCTGGCCTGAATCGTCCTTCCACTTTTCTGAACCCTGAACGCTGAACGCTTCTGGCGGGATCAGCTAAGGCGATTTCTGCACCCTCCGATAACTTTTAAGTTAGGTCCATGATGTTCCACCGCAACTCCATTAGCTTCTTGTTTTGTTTTCTTGCCGTTGGCCTGTTTAGCATCGTTGGCTGCGAGTCAACCGTGACAAGCGACACCCAGGTTGAATCGGATCATGATCACGACGCCCACGGTCATGACCACGACCACGATTTTGAAACCCTGGATGAAGCGGTCGCCGAAATCGAAGAGTTGTCATCCGAAATTTCTGAAGCGTTCACCAGCGGCCAACCCGAATCGGCTCACGACGCCTTGCACCACATCGACGAAGTGCTCGAAGCAACCGAATCCTTCATCGAGGAATCAGAACTCAGTCAAGATGCGAAAGATTCTGCAGCATCCGCGATCGCCGATTTGTCTGATTCATTCACCGCCTTGGATGAAAAAATGCATGGTGAAGAGGGCCAAGAATTTGACGATGTAAAGTCGTTGATTGAATCCTCGATCGCGTCCCTGAAAGCAACTTCAAAGGAATGAGTTTCACTGTGTCGTTCTTTATCAAAAATTTCGCGGCTAAGTCGCTGGCATTATTCGCGGCCGCGATCTGCACATCGGTCATCACCGGATGCACGTCCCAGCCTAGCCTGACGCCGGATCAAATCGAGCTGCGCGATCAGTTCTTTTCGGACCAGCCGGTCGAAGGCGTCGTCCAAACCCCGACTGACATCAAAGAAACCTCGGAATTGCCGCCCGACCAGTTGCCACCCGATGAACCCGTCGCCATTGCCGGTCGCATCGGCGCGGGGGACTTTGAAGCGTTTGCAAAGGATGAGGCAACCTTTGTGATGTCGCAATTGCCTGATAAGGGGCACGGCGAAGACGATCCCAACCATGCTGATAATTGCCCGTTCTGTAAAAACAAACTACAGAATGCACCGACAGTGTTGGTCAAATTTCAAGGTGCAGACGGCGCTGTCATTCCGATCGGTGCCGACAAATTGTTTGGTTTGTCAAAAGACGACGTGGTCGTTGTCAAAGGCGATGCAGACTTCGATGCGTCGGTAGGGACGATTACCATCAACGCAACTACGATCTATCGGCAGTGATCGAAGTTCCTGTTTGACCTAAAACCGAATCACCTGGAGACCTGGATGTCCGAAGCCGCACCGCACCCCAAGGAAGATTTGAGGCTTCGTTCGCTGCGAGCGTTACAGATTCTTGATACAGCGGAAGAAACCGCTTTCGATGATGTCGTGAAAATGGCGGCTGAGGTTTGTGAGGTACCCATCTGTTTGGTTAGTTTGATCGATCAGGATCGCCAATGGTTCAAGGCCAAGTACGGGTTAAGTGCG
>CAYVAN010000205.1:3960-8086 GCA_964449225.1 uncultured Rhodopirellula sp. | reverse complement strand
TGGACCGTGAAACGCTTAAAGAACTCGACGCCGACAAATCGAATTCCGATGTAAACAATCATTGCCGCTAAGGCCATCGATTCGTGCGACAATCCAAGATCACGAAAGCGATCGATCATCAACATGGGTGCGATCGCGGCGACAAACATGCTGGTCTCCCGAAGCGGAATCCCAGAGTCGCTGTCCAAGTCCGGTAACATCCCGCTGACAGCGCATAAGCCACCCGCCAGCATTCCGCTTTCAATTGACATCGATTGTTCAGCCACGCCCCAATATCCGTAGGCGATGCCGATAATCGTGCTACCGGTAATGTGTGATTTGAAGTCCGCCATCGATGGCGAGAAAATCGGGCTAGGGCAGGGGAGCTGAAAAATTCCCTGAGCATTCACTCGTTGCTAGCAAGCCATGACCAGGTTCAAGTGCACTGCGAACTAGGCAGCGCACCCTTCTCTTCATACGAATTTGTTTAGTCCGAAAGCCATCCCGAATTTAGATCATCACAACCATCCCCAACAAGCTGGGCAATGCCGCGTGGCTCTTCGCGCCGACATCGCCATCGACTCGGATAGCCGAGCGACAATGGCCACTGTTTCAGACATTCAGCTGTATCGAACCGCCCCATGGCGGGATCAGCGATGGCGATTCGAAGATTCACTTTGAATCGACCTTCGCTGGACCTTCGTAAGATGCTAAAAGCGTGTGCGTAGGAGTTCATTCACTTGCTTTCCCCAGCGATAATTCGATGCAGATTTACGACATCATCATGATCGTGGTTTTGGTCGGTGCCATGGTATTTGGTGCGGCCAAAGGCTTCGCTTGGCAACTGGCTTCCATCGCATCCATTGTCCTGAGCTACTTTGTTGCCCTTAAGTTTCGCGAACCGTTCAGCCGATCGATCGCCCTGGATCCGCCGCTGAATCGATTGCTAGCAATGCTGATTCTGTACGTTGCAACGGCTTTGCTAGTTTGGGTCGCTTTCCGAATGGTAAGCAAGTCAATTGATCGCATGCGGTTAAAAGAGTTTGACCGCCACATCGGAGCAATTTTCGGCTTAATCAAAGGCGGGCTCTATTGCGTGCTTTTGACCTTGTTTGCAGTCACCTTGGCGGGAAAGCAAATTCGCGAAACCGTCGTCAGTAGCAAGAGCGGTCATTACATCGCCGACGTCTTGGACCGCAGCGAATCGATTATCCCGCCGGAAATTCACGAGTTCGTCGATCCGTACCTCAGACGTTTCGAGCAGGAATTCAATCAGCCAACAGGTGGCGGATTGATCGCTCCATCGGCCGCCCAATTTGCGACCGAAGCCCGTCAACAAATTCAAAGTTGGACACCCGAATCGGCGGCATCGCAGAGCTGGGTTCCACAGCAAGCGCAACAAGCAATGCCGCAGCAACAGGGCGGAAGCTTTCAGCGATAAACGGTGGCCCAGAAACGGTGGTCCAGCGTTCTGCGGCTGAAACACCCGTCCGCAGAACGCTGTGGCCACAAACACTCAAAACACGGGGTTTTACGCACCCTTAATACAACATAAGAGGCATTATCGGACGTTGCGGGGCGGTCGTAATATGCCCTGTTTTGCCGACAACTCGCTCCGTTTGCCCGACCCGTTGCCGACTGCGGTTTCGGCCATCTTCTATTCAGGACGCCGCCGCTTCACCTTCGATCGGCTCATCTAAAAACACACCAATGCGACGGAACTTTTCGTATCGCTCATCAAGCAATTCATCGGTCGGTTTGACTTCCAATTCCGACAGCGTCCGTGACAGGTAAGACTTCAATCGCGATGCCATTTGATGATGGTCACGATGAGCACCGCCAAGAGGTTCTTCCAGGACATCATCGACAACTCCGAACCGTTTCAGGTTGTCGCTGGTAAAGCGGAGCGCAGCGGCAGCCTTGGGTGCGTGTTCATGACTTTTCCACAAAATACCAGCACATCCTTCGGGGCTGATTACGCTGTAGTAGGAATGCTGAAGCATCGCGACGCGATCACCAACGCCGATTCCCAGCGCACCGCCGGATCCGCCTTCACCAATCACAACACAGATAATCGGAGTTTTCAGCTCGCTCATCTTGAACATGCTCTCCGCGATCACCTGAGCCTGACCGCGTTCCTCGGCACCAATCCCGGGGTAAGCACCGGGCGTGTCGATGAAACAAATCAACGGCAAGCCATACTTTTCAGCAAGACGCATCTTGCTCATCGCTTTGCGATATCCCTCTGGATGAGCGCACCCAAAATGGCATGCGGCGCGTTCTTTGTAAGTACGACCTTTTTGGTGCCCGATAACCATCACCTTGAAACGATCTAGTTTTGCAAAACCAGCCAGCATCGCTCGATCATCGCCAAAGAATTTATCGCCGTGCAGTTCGACAAACTCATCGAAAGCCAAGTTCAAATAATCTCGCGTGTAGGGCCGATTCTTGTGCCGCGCGACTTGCACGGTTTGCCAAGCATCAAGTGATCCGTAGGCCTCACGAAGTTGCTTGACCAATTCCAAACGCAAGGTGCGTATTTCATTGTCGCTTGAATCGCTGCGATCGGTTTGCCGTTCTAGCACCGCGATCCTTGCCTCTAGTTCAGCGATGTCGTTTTCAAATTCAAGTCCTGGCCCGCCACTCATTAGATCGATCTCGGTTGTATTGGTTGGTTTTGTTTTTAGTTTTTAAAGTGCCGCAAAATTGTCAGCTCAACATCTAAGACGGCTCGCCTTTACGGACCATGTCATCGGCACCGCGAACGCCTGGCATGCTGTCGAACACGCTGACCTCAGGCACACGTGGAATCTTCTTGAAAATCTCGATACCACGAAACACTTTTAAAAATTCCCACATCGATTCGGGCCGGCTGTCCGGTTTCTTCGACATCATTTTTTTTACGAGGTCTGCGAACTCACGACTGACATTACTGTTGTGAACAATCGGGCTTGGGATCGATGCTGATAAGTGTTTATTGAGAAGATCGTTTGGCGTGTTGCCAGTAAAAGGTGGTTTGCCTGTCGACAATTCATACAAGACGCACCCAAACGAATAGATGTCTGTTCGCTCATCGCAGACCTTACGACGAATTTGCTCGGGAGCCATGTAGCTGCGTGTGCCTTGCGCCATCTTGGGGCGATGGAAAAACTTACTAAGCCCAGTTTTTTTCTTTTCCGAAATCGTAAAGTCAATCAGCTTTACGACACCGTCGCGACTTACCAAGAAATTGTCCGGCTTAATATCCAAATGGATCCAATTCTTGGTGTGCATGTAATACAAGCCTTCGGCGGCTTGTTCGACAATTTTGTCCAGCATGAACGCAAGTGATTCGGGCCCACGGCGAAGCGCCTGTTTCATATTTAATTCACTAAACAGCTCCATCACCAAATACGGCCGACCATCCTCGCGATACTCCAAAACCTTAATCACGCGTGGGCTCGCCAAGTCTTTGGCAATGTTATATTCGTGCTTCAGTAACGCGATTTCCGTCTTATCGTTCTTGATATTCTCTCGAAGAACCTTCAACGCAAATCGCTCTTGGCTGTTCTCCTCGATCGCTTCCCAGACTTCCGACGTCGTTCCTTGGCGGATCAAACGGGCGAGCCGGTAGGGGCCGAGGAAATCGCGTGATTTAGACATATTGAACTTCGATGGAACTTTGAGAAACCAAGATACGGCTACTAAAGAGACCGTCCACATTTCATCCCTATTCGACATCATCCGAAGCCGCTTCACCACCGGGTTAACCGGCAGATTCTGCCAACACTTGCTCGTAAACTTGCCTGATTTGCCGTGTCATCGTCTGATGGCGGAACTGATCCGTAAATCGCGACTGCCCTTCCCTGCCCATCCGCAACCTCATTTCTGAGTCACCCACCAGGGTCGAGATAGACTTTGCGAGCGTCTCGGTATCGCCTGGTGGCAATAGGAATCCTGTTTCCCCGGAAATCGCAACCTCTCGGGCACCATCAACGTCATAGCTAATCACGGGACGACCCGCGATCAAAGCCTGGGGCAAGGCTCGGGCGAGACCTTCGCGATAAGACGTGTGAACCAAAGCATCCATCGCCCCGATCAGTGGCGGGACGTCCGACGGCGGAACCAACCCTGTGAAAACGAAATGTTCCGAAAGCCCCAACTCGCC
>CAYVAN010000205.1:0-3909 GCA_964449225.1 uncultured Rhodopirellula sp. | reverse complement strand
ACGAGCAGAAATCGCACTCTGGGCTCGATTGCGATCACATCCGCCGCAGCGGTAACCAAATCCGCATGACCCTTCAAGTGAAATAGGCGAGCGATCTTTCCGACAACAATGTGCTGATCGGTGAAGCCATACTTCGCACGAACGCTAACGCGACTCTTCGCTGCATCAACAAATGGCTGGACATCCATGCCGCTTGAAATTGTGATGAATTTTTCACGTGCGGCGACCTTAGCGTCCACCATCAAATCAGTCATTGCATCGGCAACACAAATCATTCGGTGACATCGCTTGGCGGCCCATTTTTCACAACGACGAAAGAATTCGCGTGCCACAAAGCTTTGATAGGGATGAAACGGTGCGCCGTGAACCGAATGAATCACCGCTGGGACTTTTTCGCCCCAGGCAACATAGCGGCCGATCAATCCCGCCTTAGCGCTATGGGTGTGAACGACATCAGGTTTGAACTGGCGAAGGACTCGGCGGATATCGCGAGCTGCCGCAATGTCACGAAGTTGAATCGCCCGCTGAAGTGAGTCGAGATACCGAATCGGTAACTCCCCTGCCCTCCCCTGACTCAACAAATCGCCCTCGGGTCCGGTCGAAGTTCCGGTGATCAGCAAAACCTCATCGCCGTATTCGCGTATGAGGTCCAAGCAATTCAACAGGGTGTTTTCCTGCGCACCGCCGATGATCATTCGTGTGATGATGTGTGCGACGCGCAAAGGAAAACTGCTTATGAAAAAGGATCAGAAAAGTTGTGGCCCCTAGCATAGTCAAATAAAAAGGCACCTTGGTGAGACCAAGATGCCTTCGATGTATTTTCTAACTAGCTGAATCGTCTGCTTAGAAAACAGACAATCCATTGTTTCGCAGCTCGACCGGCCACAGTTCAGACTCCGCTAAAACCAAGAATGACTGCCCCCCGGCGGGATCAGCTACGGAAAATCCGTCTGCTCGGTTTCTGCTTGCTACTACGCACCTTGTTACTACGCACCGAATTCGATGCGACGGTAGCCGAGTTGCGACTGCAAGCGATTGACAATCGATGTATGCATTTGGCTGACACGCGATTCAGATAGATCCAAAGTCGCACCGATTTCCTTCATCGTCAATTCTTCGTAATAGTAAAGAATGATGATCAGTCGCTCGTTCCGATTGAGCCCTTTGGTCACCAACCGCATTAGGTCGTTCTTCTGAACGCGAATGGTTGGGTCTTCACCCTTTTTGTCTTCAAGAATATCGATCTCGCGGACATCTTTGTAGCTGTCCGTTTCGTACCATTTCTTGTTTAGAGAAACGACGCCGACCGCGTTGGCATCGGATTGCATCTTTTCGATTTCAGAAACAGCAAGTTCCATGTGTTCGGACAACTCGACCACTGTCGGTGCCCGGCCCAATTTTGTTTCCAGAGCTTTTTTGGCTGCGGCTAACTTGCTCGCTTTGCTGCGAACCAAACGCGGAACCCAGTCCATCGTTCGTAGTTCATCCAACATCGCACCACGAATACGCGGGACGCAATAGGTTTCAAACTTAACGCCACGTTCCATGTCGTAGGCATCGATCGCGTCCATCAATCCAAAGATACCGGCGCTGATTAGATCATCCAGTTCGACACCATCGGGCAGACGTTGCCAGATGCGTTCGCCGTTATAGCGAACCAGTGGCATGTAGCGTTCGACCAACGTGTTTCGGAGGTCTTCGTAATCAGACGATTCCTTGGTGATCTTTTTAAAATCGTTCCAAACCTGCAGGATTGCGTCGTCTTTTGTGGCAGTGGCGGCCATTCTATCCTCCGTGATAGGTATCTGTGTCACAGCATCCTGCTGTGAAGTTTCGAGCTGAACACCGCGAGTAGTGCTCGGGCAGGAAGTCAATGTTGAGGTTCAGTTTGTTAAGCCGCGTTGCGATTGTCAGGCGTTTGCCCGGCATCGCTCGTCGAATCAACTGCCGTATCCAAACCCATTCGAACCAGTTCCTTTCGGTACCAATCCATCCGAGCTCGGAAATTTTGCTCCAGCGAATCACGAACTAAGTAGTCCGCAATCCACCCGGCGACGTATCCAACAACAGCAAAGATCAACATGGCCACGATGGCTTCCGCCGTGACCACCTCAATGGGCTCGCCACCGGCAGCTCCTCGCAAGACCACAATGGCCATGGCGAGTGCGCTGAGCGATGCGGCAAGGCTTCGAGGCAACGTTGTTTTCTCTGTGTTAAAAGTGTCAAGCGAATCTGTTCAATGCGTCGAGTTGTCTTGCGAAATTATTTTGGCTCAAGCCGTTTTCGTCGGATGCAAGACTCCTCACTATCTGTATCGGATTTCTGATGCGTTGGGCTTTAAGCTAACTTGCATTCTTTTACGCTGCGTCAGCTTGAGAAAGTTGCATCCTTGGGGGTAACAACCGGGACAACAGCGCCGACGCGTTTGCGATCGCGATGTCATCTGGAACCTGTTGTCCGTCGGTGGTGTAGCTAATTGCAATCCCTGAATTTTTTTCGGTTGCGACGATCGCGGATAACACGCCAGCTAAGTGGGGTGTTTCATCTAACTTCGTAAGGATCGCGGAGGTCGGGCGCACAGGAGCAAAGCCATCAATGGTTTGTTCAATCGATGCAACCGATGACGTGCCGCTAAGCACCAAATGGGTTTCATCAGGTTGGGCACTTCGTAACATCTCCACCAACTGCTCAATCCTAGCATCGCTGGTTGGGCTTCGACCTGCGGTGTCGATCAAGACGAGATCAACATCGCCAAGCCGTCCCAGAGCCGGACGCATCTGTTCTGGTTTCTCAACAACTTCCATGGGCAGGTCCATGATGTCTGCGTACGCACGCAATTGCTGAACCGCTGCGATTCGGAATGTATCAATCGTTAGCAAGCCAACACGCCTGCGGGCTTCCAAGCGAAAACCGGCAGCCAACTTAGCGACGGTCGTGGTCTTGCCAACGCCAGTCGGTCCAACCAGGGCTACAATTCGACGATCACCGGGCTGCGTCCGTATCGGGCTACCGATGCGAAGTTCACGACCAACGCTGCGTTGTAAATGTTCTAACCAAGGGATCGATGAGCCTAGAATCGATGATCCTAAACCATCGCCTGCGGTCTCACCCAGGCTGGCGGCAAAGCTAACTGTGCCCATGATCCAACGCTCGGCGACCGAGCGAAGCACACCCTGGGAAAGCAATTCGTCAAAGTAAGAACGAAGCGGCGCGGGAAGATTTTCCTCAAAAGAAGCTTGCGAATGCAAACTTGCATGCCGCGATTGATCGGAAGTCGATGAAACGCGGCTTTGCGACAACGTCGTTTGTGATCCTCCATCAAACCGAGACCCTTGAAATCCTCGATCAACTCCAAACGCTGGCGAATCAGAACCGCCCTGCCCTGCCCCAATCTTATTGCCCTCGCCGTCCTTCAACCCGGCGGTCACTTCGACATAAGTACGCCCAAGCCAGCCCATCAATCCATCGCGGACTTGGCGTGTGTGAAGCACCGAAGCATCCGGTCCCATTTGGGAACGAATTTGCTCCAAAGCGTCTTGCAAGCTGCTGGCTCGGAAGGTGCGAATGTGCATGGAAAGGTATGAAAGTTAGAGGAACAGAGTGCTTGAATGATTAGCGATAGAAAATGTCATTGGGAGAAGTGATCAATCGACATCGCTAACAACTCCGTAGGATTCAATTTTTGTGTCTTGCGTGATCTCGTTGTAGGACAGCACACGCAGCCGAGGCATCGACGCGGCTGTCATCTGACGAAGACCTGGTCGAATCCGAGGACTGACCAAAAGGACCGGCGGACGGCCCGCTGTGATTAACTTCTTAACTGCTTCTTGAATTCGATTGCAAGTCGTGTCGATCGCTGCGGGACTCATTCTTACAAAAAGTCCTCGGTCCCCAAGTTCAATTCCAGCC
>CAYVAN010000204.1:0-8126 GCA_964449225.1 uncultured Rhodopirellula sp. | reverse complement strand
ATCGCCTTCGCAGGCGCACTAGCGAAGCTCGCGCAGAGCTTCGGCGATTGCAGGGGAAACCGAACGCCTACGCGGCGATCGCTACTTACTGACGACACCCCAGCTTGAAAAAGCGATTTGCCCTGAGCAAGCAACTGCGCAATTGCATGTAAACCGAATCATGTTCGGATTCTGACGAGACGATCACTCTGCGTTATTCCGTTCACATGATTCTGTAATTTTCATCCCTAAATCAGCAAACCACCGCCGCAATCTAAACAACTTCAATCGGCGGAGCATCTGCGTCGATTAAGCCGATTGACTTTGCCATTTGCGACAGCTTACCGAGCGCATCAACGCCGACTTGGCCTAAGTCCAAAGTCCATTGGTTGACATACAATTCAACGTGCTTCATCAGCACTGCGTCGTTGAACTCTTGTGCATACTTTCGCATCGTGGGCAGCACTTGATCTGGATGCTTGTGTGCAAAGTGCAGCGAGTCGCCGATGACTTCCTTGACGGTTTGAATCGTTTGATCGCCAAGGTTTGCTTGGGAATGGTTTGCTTGGGAATTTAAGTTTCGCCGTGCAACGATACCACCGAGCGGCAGCGGGCTTTGCGTTTCCTTTTCCCAACGCTGGCCCAAGTCTTCGACCAAGAATAAACCTTCTTGCTGCCAAGTGAATCGGCCTTCGTGGATGCAAACACCAAAGTCAGCGGTCCCGGATTTCAAACGTGGCATGATGTCAGAAAAGACGGTTTGCTGAAGTTGCGTCGTGTCGGGATAAAACAATGAATACAGCAGCGTCGCTGTGGTTTGTTTACCAGGACAAAGCGTGACCTGCGACGAATCACTGGGTCGTTGACCATCGTGAGCTGCTAACAGCAACGGACCGACACCAAACCCCATGGCCGAACCACAAGACAAAACCACCGTTTGCCTGGCCAACGAAAGAGCCGCGTGGAAGCTTGTTTTGCAAACGTCAAACTTGCCATCAAACAATCGATCATTCAGTTCCGCAATGTCCAGCAAGTCGATTTTGAATTCGAGCCCTCGCCAATCCACTTGCCGATTCATCAGCGCCGCAAAAGCAAACGTATCGTTGGGGCAAGTTGAAATGCCAAGATGAATCGGTTGCGATGTCATGGATAGATTCAGCTTCCAGATTTGATGTAGGCCGGAACATTGATGTAGGCCGGAACAAACGAAGCGCAGTTCCGGCGATGGCACCGAAGGTCACCGTACTGCCTGAACTGCGTTTCGCTTGTTCGGGCCGACTTCGGCTACTTCCACGCTTAGCTTGTCGACGGAATCCATTCGTGATCCAGGATTTGCATCGCCATCGTGGAAGCGGCGTCGAGAGCTTTTTTAACTTGCCAGTTCGCCTTGTCTCGATCACCGACTTGATTTGAGATTCCGCGAATGACTTGCAGGGGAACACCCGCAAGGCTGCAAGCGACCGCAACCGAAAAACCCTCCATGTCCTCGGCGGCTACGCCTGGGAACCGCTGCTGACGTTGTTTGCATTCTTCGCTGGATGCTGACGCGGCGCAAACACTCAGCAACGGTCCAGCACAGGGAACGGCAGGGTTGTAAGTGGAAACCAACGGAATTCCATCGCTGACTTCGGGCATGGCGTCGTCTGCTGAAAACTGCTTCCACCCCACATCTGATGCCGTTTGAAAGTTAGCTCCCAACCCGACGCCGATCCCATCACACCTGACATGATCAAACCGGCAAGCGGTCCCGATCGGTGTTTGGTTGGTATCGAATGCGCCCGCGATGCCCATCAATAAGACACGCGCCGGTCGGTAACGTGCGATCAACGCTCCGCTGCGAGCAGCAGCCACGACCGGGCCAAACCCAACCCGCTGAAACGCGAAACTTGGTTCCGGGAAATGTTCGCGAATCACGGCCATTTCGCCGGGCGTCGGAACAAGGATCAAAGTAGATTTCAAGATGTGACCGTAGTTTTTCAGAAGTATCGCATGACGTCGTTGGCAAACACGACCACCATCAACGCCAATAGCGATAACAATCCGGCGACGGTCAACCGAAACTCGAGTGCCTCGTTCGCTCGTTTGCCCGCGATCAATTCGTAGGCCAAAAACACCATGTGGCCACCATCAAGTGCGGGGATCGGCAGGAAGTTCAGAATCGCCAAATTCATGCTCAACATGGTTAGGAACATCAGCTGACGCGAAATGCCTTTTTCTGCTTCACCTTTGGCAATGCCAACAATCGCCAGTGGACCACCGACATGGCGCAGCTTGACCTGGCCGCGTGGCAACATCCCCAGGAAACGGATCACTTCTTGGAACCGACGCTTGCCCTCTTTCAAACCAAGTGCCATCGCTTCACCGGGCGAACCGGCTTTGCGAATCGATTCACTAGGAGGAAAATTTAACCCGCGTTCAAACAGGGGGAGCTCGTCTTGGATCACCTTCAACGTTGCGGTGACGACTTTATCGTTGTCCTCTGAACCGTCACCAGCTTGATCATCCGATCCACGTATCGCATGCACTTCAAACTCGGTTCCCACGGGGAAGGCTTGTAAGTCCTGGGTCAAAGTGTTCATCGAATACAGCTTCGATAGCTCGCGACCCTTACGAAGTTCCTCGGTCCCGCGCGGGTCCAAGTATTCCGGCGTGTCTTCTTTGGACATCAGCAACCGCACCGATTTGATCCGATCACCCGCCTGTAGGCTTTGACCGCTTTCTTGTGTCACATTGCCGCTGGCGACGCTGGCGATCGTGGTTTTCGGTCGGTAGGCCAATCCAAACACGTTGATCCCGATATCGTTCATCATCGGGTGTGTTGGTGCCAACGGTTGCGACATTTGGCCGGGCGTAATTTCGATGTCGAGTGATTCATCGCCACGAGTGACGGTAAAGACGACCGGGGACGTGGCACCGGCGTAATCGGTTGCCAACGAATAAGCGTCGATGTCTTCGTTGCCGTCAACCGCCGTGATGACGTCGCCTGCTTTCATTCCGGCAACGTCGGCGGGTCCACCATCGACGAGCGACGAAACGGGCCCAATTTCATGTCGCAATCCCAGTGACTTCGCCATCTGCGGCGGCAGTGTCACGTCGTGCGACGTGCCATCGGTGCGACGAAGGGTCAGCTCGATTGCTTTGGCAGGGTGCGTGTACAGATAGTCAAAGAACGCGGTTCCGGGGACAATTTTACTTTCATCGATTTCATTGCCGTCAAAAGAAACGATGGTCGCTCCGGCGTCTTCATCAGTTAGCACATCGGCGGCAACTGAATCAGGAATCGCAAAATCGGTTTGCGTCAGTGTGACGGAGTTCGGCATCGCAACGCCGATCATGCGAATGTCTTTGTCGGCGGGGATCGCCTTGGGCTTTAGCTGGAAATCACGAATACCATCGTCATAGCGGATGGAAACGGGAATGGTTTCACCGCCCTTCATTCCCAGCGTCAAAATTTCGCCCTGCATTTCGCGGAACGGCATCTTGTCATCTTTGAAATCCCCAATCGAAACGACTTGACCACCGGGTTCGATCCCGGCTTGCCAAGCGGGACCGCCGGGCGTGACGCCGCCAACGATCGCTGGTTTATAAGCGACGCCAAATCCAAACGCCATCGCGGCGAATAGGATGCCGGTAATGACGTTCACGACGACACCGGCACTGATGATGATCATCCGCTGCCAAACGGGTTTCGCTGGAAAACTACGCGGGTCTAGTTGGGGTTCTTCGTAGGCCTCGCCCGCTTCCTGGGCCAATTGAATTTTCTTGTTTTCTTCTTCAAGCTTTCGCGGATCGTCGTCTTGGCCCAACATCTTGACGTAGCCACCAAGCGGAATGACTCCGATGCCATATTCGGTTTCGCCGTAGGTGAATTTGCCCAACGTTCGTGGAAACTTGATCGGACCGATCGAAATCGGGACATCAAAACCGACATAGAACTTTTCGCATTTGACGCCAAACGATTTGGCGGCGACGAAATGCCCGAGTTCGTGAACAAAAATCACCAAGCCAATTCCAAGTGCCACTTTGGCCCACAAAAAGATGTTGCCGATCAATCCAGACAGAAATCCAGCGTCATCGGTGGCTGCCAAGAATGCCGAATCGATCGGCAATGATGCGAGGCAGTGAAAGAGGTCAAACATATTGAATCGGTAGTGAGTAAAGGTTGGTTTGTATTCTTGAGTGTGCTTTTTCAGCGCTAATTTCAGCGCTAATTTCAGCTCTAATTTCAGCTCTAATTTCAGCTCTAATTTCAGCGGCAGGTTCTGCTTTTCATTCAGCGTCAATCACCGGCAGAACCGGCAATCAATTTCATCTCGCGCCCATCGATCCAATGCCAGCATTCGACTGAGAGATGGATTTTCTTCGTGAGTATGGTTTTCAAGCACGTCACGGCACCCGGCAACGATATCAGTAAACCGAATTTTGCCGTCCAAGAACAGACCGACCGCCCTTTCATTGGCCGCATTGAGCACTGCACCGGCGGTCCCGCCTGCCCTAGCGACCTCAAATCCTAGGCTCAATGCTGGAAATCGGCCATGGTCAGCCGGTTCCAAGGTCAAGTTGTAGGACTGTTTGCGGCATAGCGGCGGTGATTGTGATGGCAAACGGCGGGGATAAGTCAGAGCGTATTGGATTGGCAAACGCATATCGGGAGGACTCATTTGCGTGATCACGCTGCCGTCATCAAATTCGACCATCGAGTGAATGATAGACTGTGGATGAACGAAAACCTCGATCGCGTCGGCTGGCACATCGAATAACCAACGTGCTTCGATGATTTCCAGAGCCTTATTCATCATCGTCGCCGAATCGATGCTGATTTTCTTGCCCATTTCCCAAGTTGGATGAGCCAGAGCGTCGGCGGGGGTGGCATCGGCAATTTGTTCCGACGACCACTGACGAAATGGACCGCCCGATGCGGTCAGGATTAGTTTATGGGGTTTGGGGGCCTCAACCGCCTGCGGACCGTCTGGCTGAACCGCCCTCGTGTTGGCCCAATTGCCCAAGCATTGGAAGATCGCCGAATGTTCACTATCGACTGGCAACAATTCGCTGCCGCTGCTGGACATCATTTGCCGCACCAGCGGACCGGCGACGACCATGGTTTCTTTGTTCGCCAAAGCGACGCGTTTTCCAGCGTCGATCGCCGCAAGCGTGCTCTCCAAACCGGCTCGGCCGACGATCGCGGCGACAACGGTATCGACTTCCGTTGACATCGCAACATCGACCAAGGCATCGGTGCCAATGGAAACCTGGTATTCGCTGGACAAGGCTTTGGTGCCGTCGAACGATTTGGCGGCTTCGGGCGAAGATAAAACCAAACGCTCCGGTGGCGAGTCCATTTGCGAGGCGATTTTCGTCAGCTCGGACAGATTCTGATGGCCCGACGCGGCCCACATTCGCCAAGCACCGTCGGGATCGGTTTTCGCCAGATGCCGCAGCACGTCAGCGGTCGCTGTTCCGATGCTGCCGGTAGCGCCCAGCACGGCGACATGGTTCCGATTGACAGTCAAAATTTGGCTTCCGCGATACAGTGAGCAGATGAGTGATCTTCGTAGGTAACAAATCATCGCCGATAGCAGACTCCACCGCGACCCTGGTTAGGGTCAGAGCGTCACGACCGTCGTGTTCCGCAAATTTGATTCGCGGCGATGTTCGTTTATCAAGGATTCGCTGGCGGTTGCCACGACGATGCCCAACTCTAAAAATACCGAATCAGAATGACGTGAACGTTGGATCCCGAGCTTTCGCCGATTAAACGCCCGCTCGAATCGGCGAAAGCTCCGGATCCAACGTTTCCTCAAACTCTTTTCCCATCGCATGATCGCAAATGGCTGATAAACCGCAACGCAACTCCAATGATTCTCGTCCGGGTGGCAACGTGTGGCTGGTGCTGCTGCTGGTTGTCGGCGGTGTCATGGCCAGTGCATTTTTGTTCGGAAACACCAGTCGCCGGATCCGTTATCCAGAATTGGTCGCGCTTCTGGAAAAAACAGCCGAGGCACGAATAACCCAGACGCAAAGCACCGCCAAGGAAGGCACCGCCAAGAAAGCAACTGCCGGAGAAGCTGCTGGCGAAAAATCTGCGGAGTCAGATTCCCAGGCAGACGAAGAATGGATGCCGACGATCATCGTTCCGTCAACCAAAGCGTCCGGCGTCGATGTGGCTTACCGAGCTCTTGATGACATCTCGGTTTCCGAAGACGCGATCGTTGGCACGGTGCTGTACCAAACGATTAAACCCGGTCGCGATGATGCTTCTGAAACTGAAAACGCGGCCGAAAAAATCAATGTCGTTAAATCAGAATGGAAACTCGCCGATTTTGAATCGGTTCGTGACCCGGCAAACGAATCCGAACACCAACGTCTTGTCGAAGCTCTCAACGCATCGGGCGTTACCTGGGACAATTCGCGTCCAAGCCGTTTGATGGAGCATTGGCCCGAACTGCTGATGATTGCGATCCTGATCATGTTGGGAATCTTTATGCTTCGTCGAATCGGCGGCGTGGGTTCACCGATGCAGTTTTCTCGCAGCCGAGGCAAACTGCAAAGCCAGGACGACCTTGCGATCACCTTTGACGACACCGCTGGAATCGATGAAGCCGTCGAAGAGGTTCACGAGATCGTCGACTTTTTGAAAAACAGCGAAAAGTATCAATCACTCGGCGGACGCATTCCCAAGGGAGTGCTGTTGGTTGGACCGCCCGGAACCGGCAAGACGTTGTTGGCTCGAGCGATCGCGGGCGAAGCGGGAGTGCCGTTCTTTAGTTTGTCCGGCAGCGACTTTGTTGAAATGTATGTCGGTGTGGGGGCTGCTCGCGTGCGTGACATGTTCCAACAAGCCGTCAGCCGTGCGCCCTGCATTATTTTCATTGATGAACTGGACGCCCTTGGCAAATCTCGCAGCGGATCCAGCATGGGCGGTCACGATGAACGCGAACAAACACTCAACGCATTGCTGGTTGAAATGGACGGTTTTGATTCCAACAGCGGCGTGATCGTGATCGCTGCGACCAACCGTCCGGAAACGCTGGACCCCGCATTGATGCGACCAGGTCGTTTTGACCGTCACGTGCTGGTTGATCGACCGGACATTTCCGGACGCGAAGAAATCCTGAAAGTCCACGTCAAGAACGTCAAATTGGACGAAAATGTCAACCTAAAAGAAATTGCGTCGATCACGCCCGGCTTTGTCGGTGCCGACCTAGCGAACTTAATCAACGAAGCCGCACTGCTGGCTGCACGCGGCGAAAAGAAAGCCGTCGGCAACGATGAATTCAATGAAGCCGTCGAACGTGTAACGGCTGGTTTGGAAAAGAAAAGTCGCGTGATGAACCCGGATGAAAAGATCCGCGTCGCCTATCACGAAGCTGGCCACGCTTTGGTCGCCGCGGCTTTGCCCAATACCGATCCGGTCCACAAGGTCAGCATCATTCCGCGCGGATTGGCTGCACTGGGTTACACGATGCAGCGTCCCGCCGAGGAACGTTTTCTGATGACCAAGAGCGAACTGGAAAGCAACATGAAAGTCTTGCTGGCTGGAACGTTGACTGAAGAGATGACGTTCCAAGATATCAGTACCGGTGCGCAAAACGACTTAGAACGCTGCACCGAAATTGCTCGCAGCATGGTGATGGATTACGGGATGAGCCGACTGGGACGAATTAATTTTCGACGCAGTAACCGTTCGGCATTCCTGGCCAGCGGCGGTGGCGAAGCTTATCAACCGATGCATAGCGAAGACATGGCGAAGATGATCGACAAAGAGGTCGGCCGAATCGTCGAAGACGCGCTCATGCAAACTCGCGAGATCCTGGAACAACGTCGCGGAGTGCTCGAAGCCGTTACCCAGCGATTGTTGGAAGTCGAATCAATCGACAACGAGGAACTGATGAGCCTGATTGACGAACATTCGACCGGGCCATGGTTAGTCCCAGGCACGGTGAACGAAAAGCCCAAGGCAAAACTGATTCCCGAGAACGATCACGCGAAAAAAGCGTAGCGCCAAGCCACAAACGGTAGAACCGTAGGGTGGGGTCAAGAACCGTAGGGTGGGTCAAGAACCTTGTCTTTACCCACAAGTCGAAGCAATATTTCGACTGATGATGCGCTCGGCGTCAAGGATTGATTTCAATTTTTGATGGCCA
>CAYVAN010000203.1:0-8207 GCA_964449225.1 uncultured Rhodopirellula sp. | reverse complement strand
CCTCTCGTGTTAGGGTGTTGCGGATTGGTCGCAGGCTGAGGTCAGGTACACTTCATTTCGGTACATCATCGCGTACTTGTCTGTTGCGGATTGGTCGCAGGCTGAGGTCAGGTACACTACCTCTTCTGTAAGACCTTTATTGCAAAGCACTTCGCGGGATGAGGGAAGTTAGAAAAATTCAAGTTGCTTGGGTGAAGTTGGAGGTACTTGGCGTTTTTGGCCCCAGAATATCTTCATTGTTTCGTACTGCTTGTCCGTCATCTCCAGGATTCGGACTTCTCCGGCGCTGGGAAGCCAGCGTTCGATTCTGGCGATGTGGACGTTGGCAGTCTCTTTGCTTGGCGATGGCCGAGCGTAGACGCTGTACTGCAATTTGAAGAAACCGTCGGACAGCAATTGCTTGCGGAAGTGCGCGTACGCCTTCCTTAGCTTAGGCGTATCAACGGGCAGGTCAAACATCACGATGGTCCACATGCTTCGGTACGCGCTCAGTTCCATGGGATGATCTGTTTGGGGTAATCCATGTCTATCATTTCTCCTCGCAGGCAATCGCCAAAACGAGTGACGTAACGATGCACCACCACGTTGAGTGGCCCCGCCTCGCCATCAAATTCGGTTGTGCAGGTGAGCAATCCCAGCAACGCTTCCTTGGTTTCTTGGGTGATGTCATCGTAACCTTGTCGATGCAGGTGACGAACGCAGCCATCAACCAGTGGGCGCAGTGGTTCGATTAGATCATCGGCCAAGCAGAACGGATTGCTGCGATGATGATGGTGGATGCCAATCGCCGGTGAGTAGCCAGCCGAAACAATCGCACGAGCCAATAAGGCACGGATGATCGCGTAACCATAGTTGAGCAGCCCATTGAATTCGCTACCGTCTTGATCGCGGCGAAACGAAATTTCCGGTGGTAGCCAATGCCGCCAAAACAGTTTTGCCGCTCGGGCTTCGACATTGGTGACATCACCTGAGCGAACTGTAGAAACCATTGCCCGCAGTTGTTTAGCAATCAGTTTGGTACTACCGGTCGTTTCAAGCACGCTGGCGGAAGCTTTGATTTTTGCTCGGATCAGTTGCTGCCAAATTCTCTTCTGTCTTGGCAAGGACGCTTCGATCTGGTCTCGCATCCGCTGAACGATCTGGCAATGTGTCGCCATAGGAACCAACACGCCGGCCGGTTGGTGGTCTTCGCCGCACACGATTAACGTGCCACCGTGGTTGACGATCTCGCGAAGAACCGCATGCGTGTAAGTTGTCCGCGGATGATCAACAACAACCGTACCCAGATCTTCACACGGAACACTGCCCACGGACTGTCCGTCGCGGGTCAGGGTCAATTGCCCCAAACGCATCGATAAGTGCGTGGGTTCAGAGCTGATCTCGATGGTGCGTTTGAGCACGTTGACACCTCATGGAAACTTGGCGAAACATGCCGTCCATGGGTTAGTTCATCAATCGACCATACTTCAAGAATCTCTGGTTTGGTAATGGAAGATATTTTTTCGTGACGATTTATCAGCGGTGGAATCACGCAGATCGCACCAAACAGGGCGTGTAAGACCGTTGAAAACCAACAGGAGTCCGGGAACACAACAACGACGAGCGCCTAGGAATTGAGCATTCGCATGGCTGCCGAAAGCTCTGACGCCAAGTGCTCTTTGCCAGCTTTCTTAAGCCTTTCTCGCATCCATGACCAAGAACCATGGAGACGCCGACCTTTCTTGCGATCGATCTCTTTTGACTTGCGAGCCGTCAGGGCCTCGCGAGCGATTGCTACGATCTCGGGGTCCAGCTCATCAAGGTTAGGCGTTACCAATGTGTGCGGTTCGACGGGTCGTGCCTCACCCAGCGGCGAGACCATCATCTTGACCGGGGTGTCGAATCCAGGTGGCGCAAGTTGCTGCATTTTCGATGGAGGATACGGCTCCGTTCGCCGCTTTGAATCCACGATGAGATTCCCCTCTTCATCTTTTTCACCGACGGATCGACGTGCATCCCAGTGAGACGACAAGAATGCCCTCCCAGTTGCCGAATCCAATTTTGCGACCACAAAATACCCAGGCTTGTTCGTCTCTTTGTCACGCATGTAAATGATATCGCCGATCGACAGCGACATCACAAACGTCCCACGCTCATCATCACTACAACGATCAACCGGGTCGACCCTTAGCTTCTTCGCGCGGACGGCCGCGTCATACATCGAAACGACTTTTCCTGACCATCGACCACGAAGATCTTGGCGAATTTCCAGATGATGGTTATTCCCGCTAACGTGTGCCCTTGAAGCAGACGGTTTACCGATGCTTTCCCAAGTCATTGTTTCGTAATCGAACTCACGACGAGACATCGTGACGGGGCCCTTCATCGTTCGTAACAAACGGAACGATTTGATCGGGACGCCGGATTCTTGACAAAAAGCTCCGAAAGGTTCTGCCAACATCTTCTTCAAGTCACCTCCGGTGAAGTCATCCGCTCCGCGAGGCAGACCGAGACTCTCAGCCCGATGGTTAATTTGTCGTCGAAGAATTCGTCGCAATCCAAGGTCACGAATGAGCCCGCTTTTTTCGGGCGGTGGATCCACCAGCAAGGGTTTGTAACCCTTTCCCTCGACCACTTTTTTTGCTTTCGATTTGGCGTCTTTTCCAGAAAGCTCAGGGTCTTTTTCCTGGTAGCGTTTGGCAAGTCGGCTTACAGCATCTTTTGGTTTCTCTGCAACCTGCAAACGCAAGTGATTCGGTTTCAGTTCCGTAATCGGTTTTTTGGCAATGAATGTATCGGCTTGCGTTGGCACCGGGCCAAACAAGCTCTCCTCGTGAAGTTGCCCCGATAGTTTACGACCGACAGCACGATGCGAAACGACCAACGGTGTCGACGTTTCTATTGACTGACGATCGCCAGCATGGTCCGGGTAGATCAACGATAGAACTTGGTGCCGGAACGATTTGACATCACCCCAGGGCGGAGCCAGTGGTTGACGTCGCAGTCTCTTCGGTCGTCCACCAGTGCGGCGGGCATCGGTCCACGCTTGGTTATGCTGATTGACGTCCTTTGCAAGTTGCTGCAAACGAGATTCGCTGGTCAATGCAATCACCACCGCGTCGAGTGCGTGTTCGCGATGATCGCCGCGGTTTTTGGCCTCACGCTGAGCCTGTTCCTGAGGCGTTGGTGGCAGCTCATCAGGATCTGCTTGTCGGTACAGTTGCCAGTCCCGTCGAAGCTTGGCGGTGTGACCACCCCGGGTCACGAAAATCCGCCGCGTGCCACCATCGAGATGCGATGGCTCGTTGGGCCATAACGCGGCTTCGAGGTAATCCTGGACCTCTCGCGCCGCGTAAGCGGTGTCCGATAACTGGCTGCCTTTCCATTCCTTAGGAACCTTGTCCGCTGATAAGTTCTTCCATTTCTTGGCATAGTCCCTGGGCTCAAAATACTCGCCCTTAGCCGGACTGGCATCAGCAAAGAAACGCATCGGTTTGATCCGCTTATCGAAGTCATCGCCCCACCATTCGCGGAGCGTCCGATTGCCTTTTTCACGATTGCTGTCGATGAAACACAGGACACGGTTGTTCATCGAATTGTCTCCGCATCGACTGTGCGGAATGATGTGGTCGACTTCCAGTCCCGTACCCAGGGCGGCTTGGCGAGGCGTGATCGCTCGTCCGCTGTGGCCTGCCAACGAATCGCCATCACCAGTCGCTTTAACCAGCGAATAAGCGCACACGCCACGTTGCTGCAAGCAGAGAAGCACGCGAGTTTCCGCAGCCTTGATTTGATTGGTGGTTAACGATTCGTACTTGGCTCCCCATGCTGGCCGAATGTACTGCTGGCGAATGTCCCGGCGAATTTTGTCTCGGTTCCGGTTGCGAAAAAGAATATGGTCGTTGACCATCGCTGGCTTGGTTGCCTCCCGCGCAAACTCGATCACGATACGATCGGGAATGCGACCGTCGTGACGTTTCAAATACGCGATGATGTGGCGACGCACCTCATAAACAGCTTTTCGAACGACCGGATTCGTTAAGACAGGTGGCAGCGGAAGGTACTCTTCGGGATGCTTCTTTAAGAAATGCCTCGCCGCAGCATTGAGTCGCCCTCCGCCGAGCTTGTATCGAGCACGCTGTTCTTTCGTGGGAGCTTTACCAGTGCTTTGATCCAATGCCGATGCATCTTCAGCAAATGCACGCCGGGCTTCAACTTGAGTCGGCCAATGCCCATCATCAGTCGGTGACTCCATGTAGGGCAATAAATTTCGGATCGCGCGGCGTGAAAGTTTGCTACGGTTTTCTAGCTTGGGTCGCGATCGCCATCCGTCGATCACCGCATTGATGGTTAATTCACTGAGTTTAAAGCGGCTCAGCTTTTGGTGCAGTCGATCGGCGTCGGCGGATTCCGCAGGATCATAACGCAGGATCGCTTTATTGAGCCGATCAAGCTTTGCTGGTTGCTGCAAGATCGCCTCGTCATCATGTTCGCGCAAAGCGCCGATGATTTCTCGAGCGAACCAATCCGTGTTAGGTGGACGCAGTTCGTCGCGTTCCAAATTTAATTGGAAGTCCGAAACCCTGAACTCGGTTTTCTTCAAACTTGCGGTATCAATCTTCAAGGCTGACCGGATTGTTTTAATTGTTGCGGTCTTTTGCTGCCCCAGCTTGGAAACGACCGCTTGGTGCTCCTCAATCGTGAGCGGATCAAACGAATCGCTGCCTGGTCTTCGGATGCGAATGTTGTTGACGTACTCGATCACGCGAAATCGGGAAGCGTAGTAGTCCGCCACTGGCACGACTCGATCGGAAGGTTCCAAGTCGCATCGCCCCAACGTACCGACATCCCAGTAGGTATTCCGCTGCTGGAACATCAGGCCTTTGTGACGCCACGTTTGGTCGCGTTCAGGATTGTCCAACGCTAGACGAAGATCGTCTGTCAGAAGTGCGGCTAGTTCGCCGCCGAGTTCTTGCTGCTTTTCCCAAAGGAATCGAAACTCATCGCGGATCATTTCTCGGTCAGCGTGAAAGAGAAACACTTCACTCGAATTCCGTACCTTCTGTCGATAGGTCACGATTTCCCCATTGTCATCTTCCTTCGGGTTTCCATCAGAATCGAGGACTGCCAAAGATTCTTCATCGGCAATGTCCGCGATCAGTTGCCCAAAAGTTTGACAACCGCGTTCAAGCAGTTTCTTGCGAGTCTCGTCAATCGCTTCTTTGATCGGCCCGTCACTATCGGGCGTCTTCTTCGCGTCCTCGTCTTCCACCACAGGCCGCAACCCCGCAGCACCGCGACGCTGAGCCAAATGCAGCAACACCCGTCCAAACTGGTGCGGCGTCAATGACTCGGTGATTGCCGTTCGACGAAGTTCCCATGGATCTTGCTGTAGCAGAACTTCTGCTGCGTTTCGATCACGCGGCAGCAAGCCAACACTGATGAGAAATCGTCGTAGCTTTCGCTTCCGACTGGACCGGCGAGAGATATTGCGCCGTGCCGAGCGTTTTTCGCGGCGAGCTTGATTTTTGGGAGCGCCACGCCCGTCACCGGTATCGTCGACACCTGCTGGAAAAACGCTACATCCGACCTCGATGATCTCTTCGTCTTCGTCGACCCATGCACTTCCAACTGAATTGGAACCGATGTCCAAGCCCATCGTCACGCCACGCCCCATTGGATGCCCCATGCCCACATATCCTGTTTAAGTAAATGATCTTACCGGGCCTTAGTTTAACAGATCCAACAGCCTGACAGGGCAAATCACTTTTTCACTTTGGAGTGTTCCACATTGTCGCTCGGCTTGAAACGCTAAGTTGCCCGAAACGGTTTAACAAAATACTTGCGAAACAATTGGCTTTCGGATATTGTCACTAAGAGTGTACCTGACCTCGGCCTGCAACTTTTTCGCAACAAGAAATTCACTTGTTGAAAATTCGCAGGCACCGCCTTCGGGCGACCAAAGCCAGCACATGCTCGTCATGTCCTGGCTTTTTTTGTGATTGTCTTGAAAGGCGACCTGGTGGCTCAACTGCACCTAACGACTTCCAATGACTCGCGGGATGCTCCACTTTCCCGTTAGATTGTTCTCGGGAGCAGACACCTTGAATCATCGATCGCAAGTGACCAAAGCGGACGTCACGACTGACTAATTGGGCAGCTCGGCTGGCGAGACGATTGGGTCGGTTACGATCTCTGCGATTTGACCATTTTTTTGGATTTCGTTGCCGCGCCCGCCTCGTGAGGTTACGCGATACTTGGCGGTGCTGATGGTCTTTTTGGCACCTCGGTTGGTTTTGACCGTTAGCAGATCGCGATCACCGTGGCTGGCTTTAAAGCCCAGCAGTGTGTCTTCTTTGCCCAACCGAATCAGCGTCACACCTTTACCCGGTCCCGAAAGATAATTGATCTCTTCAGCGGTGCAAATCATTGCTCGGCACTGCTGCGAGATTGCCAAGATCGTTTCGCTTCCGTTGATGGTGACGACCTCGATAATTTTTGCATCTCCAGCGACGCGAGCGTAACGACGACCATTTCGGGTGGATGCCTCGGCGAACGATTCCAATCCAAACCGCAGCGCAAAACCACTCGATGAAGCGGCGAAGGCATGAACTGCCGGACACAATTCCGGTTTCTTGGGGTCTTCCTTGATGTCACCGATCACGCGTGGATCAAACGAAATGACTGAAACGATCTTCTCGCCATCTTTCAACTTGAACAGCTTTTGAATCGGTTCACCAAATCCGGTGGATGCAGGTAGGTCCGCCATCCTAGCGGTGTAGCAGACGCCGATCGACGAAAACAAACCAACACAGGATCGTGTGCTGCCGGCAACACAGGCGAGCACTGAATCACCCTGTCGCAACCGGCTTTTGCCTGGGTCGGCAATTTGTTTCTGCCGTTTAATCCAGCCATCTTTGGTGACCAGCACATGACAATCTTCGGCAACGATAAAATCTTCTACGCTGTATTCTTGGTCCTCGACGGTGTCGATCAATGAACGACGTTTTGCAGCGGCGTCTTTGCCGTAGCCTTCGACGATCCCTTGAATCTCTTCACGAACGATCGCCCATCGGCCGGATGCGTTGGTGTCTTTGGTGTCCTCGGCAAGCAACTTGCGAATTTGGCGAGCCCGTTTGTTCTTGTCTTTTAGCTCATTAAGAATGACTTCGATTTCAAGCCGAGCCAAACGATACAATTTCAGTTCCAGGATCGCATCGGTTTGCACTTCATCCAGTCCACCACCCTGACCATCAGCCGGGAATTTGGCCATGATTTTCTTGGCAGAATCCGCTTTGCCGTCGCTGCGGCGAATGATCCGAATGATCTGATCCAGTGCGTCAAAGATCAACGCAAATCCGTTAAGAATATGAATGCGTGCTTCTAAGCGGCGAAGTTCATTTTCAAGTCGTTTGGTGACCACTTCCAAGCGGAAGTGCAAAAAGTGCCAGAGAATTTCTTTCAGGCTTAGGCGATTAGGCGCGCCGACTTCGGGGTTTTCCGTCGGGACCAAGCACGTCAAGTTGACGTTAAAGTTGTTTTGCAGCTGTGTGTTTTTATAAAGGTACGCCAAAACCTTGTTTTCATCTGCGTCTTTTTTCAGCAACAGGTCGACGCGAATTTCATCGGTCGACAGATCACGTACTTCGGTTACCAGCGGCAACTTGCCGCCAAAAACCAGTTCCCCAATTCGTTCGCACATCGCGGCTTTGTTGACGCCAAAAGGAATCGAGACAATTTGCAGCGTCCGCAATCCTTTGGGGCCTTTAACGATCTTGTGTGTGCCGCGAAGTTTGACCGTGCCGCTGCCGGTAGCGTAGATTTCGCGCAGCTCTTCCTTCGTGTTGGTAATTTGGCCGCCGGTGGGAAAGTCAGGGCCTTGGATCGCGTCATTTGCGACCAGCTGGTAATCCTTCACTTCAGGATCCCGCAACAACTTCAAAAGCGCTGAACAAACTTCTTTCAAGTTGTGCGGCGGAATGTTGGTCGCCATCCCGACGGCAATTCCGGTCGCACCGTTGACCAGCATGTTGGGCATGCGGGATGGCAGCACGACGGGCTCTTCACGACTGCCGTCGTAGTTAGGTTTGAAGGCGACCGTACGAGTTGACAAGTCAGCCAACACTTCACCAGCAACCGGCGTCATTCGACATTCGGTGTAACGCATCGCCGCGGCATTGTCGCCATCGATACTGCCAAAGTTACCGCTTCCGTCGACCAGTGGCATG
>CAYVAN010000202.1:1890-8230 GCA_964449225.1 uncultured Rhodopirellula sp. | reverse complement strand
CGGTTTCCAAGCAATCGCCGAAGCTCTACGCGAGCTTCGCTACGGCGATACAGTCGCTAGTTTGAAAAACTGATTTGCCCTGGGGACATTGGTTCCTAGGGGTTTGGAATGGCCCCTGCTTTTTCTGCTTTCGACTGGCTTCTTAACATGGACGCAACCAGCGCCGTCCAACCGGTTTGGTGGCTAGCACCAAGTCCTTTTCCGCTGTCGGCGTGGAAGTACTCGTAGAATAGAATGTTGTCTCGCCATGCTGGATCGTCACGGTATTTCTCATCATCCGCGTTGATTGGACGATTGCCGTCCTTGTCTATTTCAAACATCGAAATCAACCGGCGTTCAAGTTCATGCGCGACTTCCATCAACGTCATTAGATTGCCACTGCCCGTTGGGCATTCGACCTTGAAGCTATCGCCGTAAAAGTGGTGGTAGCGTTTGAGGGATTGGACCAATAAGTAATTCATCGGGAACCAGATTGGCCCACGCCAATTGCTGTTGCCGCCAAACATCCCACTGTTACTTTCCCCCGGAACATAGGAGACTTCATTGCGCTGTCCGCCGATATCAAATCGAAACGGTTTGTCACGGTGAGCCAGCGATAAGCTGCGAATTCCATAGGGCGATAGAAACTCATTTTCGTCTAACATGACTGCGATTAATCGCCGGAATCGATCCTCCGATGGAATCGCGAGCAGGCGGCGACCGGAAGTACCATCGTCGTTTTGGCACTCCATGTACGTCATGTGTTCGCTTAAATTTCCACGCTGCTCCAAAAACCAATTCATGCGTTTGGTAAAACCAGGAAGCTTACTGATAATCGCGTCTTCCAAGATCACGCCGGTCGTCAGCGGCAGCAAACCCACCAGCGAACGAACTCGCATTGCGATTGACTGTCCGTCAACCATCAAGTGGTCGTAATAGAAACCGTCTTCTTCGTCCCACAATCCGCTCCCGTCGATCGTATTCATCGCTTCCGCGATTGCGACATAGTGCTCAAAGAACTTGCTGGCCATATCGCCGTAGGCTGGATTACCTTCGGCAAGCTCCAGTGCAATCCGCAGCATTGAACCGCAATAGAACGCCATCCAAGAGGTGCCATCAGCCTGTTCCAAGTGGCCTTCGGGCATTGGTTTGCTACGATCAAAGACACCGATATTGTCCAAACCCAGGAAGCCACCAGAGAAGATATTTCGGCCACCGGGATCTTTGCGATTGACCCACCAAGTGAAATTAATCAGCAACTTTTGAAACGCTCTTGCCAGGAACAAGCGATCACGTTGCTGCGGTGGACCGGTTGCTTTGTAGACCTGCCAAACGCCCCATGCGTGAACTGGCGGATTGACATCGCCAAGGTTCCATTCGTAAGCGGGGATTTGACCGCTAGGATGCATGTACCACTCACGCAGAAACAGGATCATCTGTTCTTTGGCAAAGTTGACATCCAGGTTTGCCATTGGAACCATGTGAAACGCCAAGTCCCATGCCGCGTACCAGGGGTACTCCCATTTATCGGGCATCGAAATAATGTCGCGATTGAACAGATGCCGCCAATGGCGGTTACGCCCATGTTTCCTTGATTCGGGTGCGGGCATTCCGTTGGGATCGCCATCGAGCCATGTGCTGACGCTGTAGTGGTAAAATTGTTTTGTCCAGAGTAATCCAGCATAGGCCTGCCGCATGATTGCGCGGCGCTGATCCGTCAAAGAAGCGTCGATGCGTTTGTCGTAAAACGATTCTGCTTCGGTTAGACGATCAGCAAAGACTTGATCAAAGGAATGATCGAATGCCAATTTTCGATACGCTTCGGTTTGTTTTTTTGACCGTTCGGCGATGATCGGTTCGCTGACGTGGGTTAGTCGCAAACGAATGACTTCGCTTTGGCCCGGTGCGACCATCATCAAACCGTAGGGCGAACACTTGGTTCCACGTTGATCAGGATTTACGCCACCGGTTTCGCCCAGGACGACATAGTCATTAAACGCATCCTTGTAAAATTCCGATTCGCTCGGCAAACCTGGATGGCGATCTTTGTTCGTTTCATTGTCAGTAAACAGCCATGGCCAACTGCCGGTCGGCGGATCCGTTTCTGACGAAGTCCGATCGCACGCCAACCAAACCTGACCAAGTGTTTCATGGTTGGTGCGAACGACATCGTTTTCCAAACGCATTGACGGACGCATGGTGCAGCCTTCGTCGGTACACTGCCATGTCCAAGTGTTGCGGAAATAAAACTGCGGCAATGCGTGCAACACTGCGGGTCGAGGACCGTGATTGGTGATCGTCAGCTTGATCAACAGATCGTTTGGACCAGCCTTGGCATATTCAGCTTGAACATCAAAGTATCGCGATTGGTCAAACGCTCCTGTATCGGCCAATTCGTACTCGTCGTCACCGAAGCCACGCTGCTGGCTCACGCTGACCAGTTCTTCGTAGGGAAACTTTGCTTGCGGATACTTGTACAACGCCTTCATGTAGCTATGCGTTGGCGTGCTGTCCAAGTAGTAATAGCACTCTTTGACGTCCTCGCCGTGATTGCCCTCGGGGCCGGTCACGCCAAAGAGCCTTTCTTTCAAAATCGAATCGCGACCGTTCCAAAGGCCAACGCTAAAACAGAGCCTGCATTGCCGATCACTGATGCCAAGCAATCCGTCTTCGCCCCAGCGGTACGCACGACTACGCGCGTGGTCGTGCGGAAAATAGCTCCACGTCGCGTCACCGCCGCCGCTGTAATCTTCGCGTACGGTGCCCCATTGTCGCTCGGAAAGGTAAGGCCCCCAACGAAGCCAATTTTCTTCGCGATTGTTGCTGGCTTCAAGGCGTTGGTCTTCGATGGACATTGAACGAACATATCAGGTGGATAGGAAAGTAGGCCGAAACAAGCGAAGCGCAGTTCAGGCAGTCTAGGCCGATCTCTGTCGAATTACCTGAACTGCGCTACGCTTGTTCTGGCCTACGATAGCTTCTTTCCTTTACGCTTCGTCAAGCAAGTCAACAGCCGCGAAGGCTTTCCCCTCCAACATTGCCAGACTGGCTCCTCCACCGGTGCTGACGTGCGATACCTGATCAGCAAAGCCAAGCTGGTCAACTGCGGCGGCGCTGTCGCCACCACCAATGATGCTGATGCAATCGCTATCGGCGACGGCTTGAGCGACTGTCTTGGTTCCCGCGTCCATTGGCGGTTTCTCAAAGACGCCCATGGGACCATTCCAAACGACGGTCTTCGCGTTCTTGATCACTTCGGCATACTTTGTGGCGGTTTCAGGACCGATGTCCAGGCCTTCCATCTCATCAGGAATTTCGCCATTGGCAACAACAACTTTATTACACCCGGCAATGTCGCCGAAATCATCGCCGCAGTGTGTATCAACGGGAAGGTGCAATTTGTCGCCGCCCTTATCAATCAATTCCTTGGCGAGGTCAACCTTGTCTTCTTCAACCAAACTGCCACCGACTTTGCCACCTTGTGCCAGCGAGAAGGTGTAGGCCATCGCTCCACCGATTAACACCGCATCACAGATACCAAGCAGATTGTTGATCACATTGATCTTATCACTGACCTTGGCACCACCGAGGATCGCGACAAACGGTCGGCCTGGATTTCCGATCGCTTCGCTGAGGTACTTGATTTCTTTGGCAACCAAGTGCCCGACGACGCGTGGCTTACCTTCCATCGCTTTAGGTACCGCAACCATTGATGCATCGCTGCGATGACAAGTTCCAAAAGCATCGTTGCAGTAGACGTCAGCCATCGCGGCCAGCTTACCTGCGAATGATTCACAGCCCTTCTTTTCGCCCGCGTTGAATCGCAGATTTTCTAGGACCAAGACATCGCCATCTTTCAATGCCGCTGCTTTTGCGGCAGCATCGTCGTCAACCGTGTCTTTGGCCATCGCGACGGGCATGTCCAGAATCTCACCCAGCCGAGTAGCAGCAGGTGCGAGCGAGTACTTCTGTTCGAAGCCATCGCCAGCGGGACGCCCCAGGTGGCTCATCAGAATCACTTTTCCACCGCGATCGATCACGCTCTTGATGCTGGGTAGCGCCATGCGAATCCGGCGGTCGTCGGTAATCGCTTGATTTTCATCTAGCGGAACATTGAAGTCCACTCGAATCAGAACGGTTTTGCCAGCGACATCAACTTGGTCGATCGTTTTCTTTGCCATCGAAGAGGGGTTTCCAGAAAAGGGAGGTTTTGCACAACGCAGAGCAATTGCCGGACGAATTGCCGGTGGCTTGGTTGTTTGTTGGATTCTTTAGTCCAGGGGTGGATTATCGGGAATCCAGACAGGGTGTCGAGGGCCATGAAATCCAACGGGTCAGTTTCCCGCCAACCTGGAATCAATCTGCCCTTTGGCTCAACTTGGCTACCGAAGAAGGCCGAAAATTCCTCACAAGCCGCCTCTACGGACAGTCGGGATGTTTTTGCGCGAACACGTGCTGCATCGTCGACAACCGTCGCGGTTGGCATCGCTTGGTGAGTTCGAGCTTCACGATCGGATTCGGTGGACCGGCGATATTGCCCGTATCGGGAGGGTGTCCGTGGCTGGGGGATCGCTTACGCAAATCGCAAAGCTGGGCTGCTGGTGCGCGCTGTTGGTGACAGCATTTTGTGCTGGCATGGCGGATGCTGATGAACCACGCGAAAGCCCGACTGGTCATTCCTATTCAACGCGTGGGCAGACGCCATCGGCGCGTAAACATGCTCTGAATGAAACCGGCAGCAGTTCCGTTACGCTTCGAAATGCCGCGCTAAAGCGATTGCCCATGCAGCGGCTAACCCGAAACGCACAGAAGCGAATTTTGGGTATCGCGAAGTCCCCGACGATCTATCGACAATTGCCGACACAGGCAATTGATTGCGACCAGGAAATGTTCCTGTTCCTTACTCGCAATCCCGAGGTGCTGGTGGGCATGTGGGACTTGATGGGAATTACCAATGTTCAATGCAAACGAACAGGCCCCTACCAACTAGACGCCAGCGACGGTAGCGGAACGACGTGCCGCATCGATCTAGTTTATGGCGACCCGACGACTCACATCTACATCGCAAACGGCAGCTACGATGGAAAGCTGGTCGCACGCCCCATTCGAGGCAGCGGTGTGTTCGTGGTTAGCAGTGGGTATTCCAAGGGATCAGACGGCAACACTGAAGTTACCGGAAAGATCGACTGCTTTTTACAACTTGATTCATTAGGGGCGGACTTGATTGCCCGAACGTTCAGTGGACTGATTGGTCGATCAGCAGATAAGAATTTCGTTGAAACAGCGAGTTTCATGACACAGGTTTCCCAAGCATCGCAGCTGAACCCCAATGCGATGCTGGATGTTGCCAACCGTATCCCGCAGGTCAACGAGCAAACACGACGGGAATTCGCCGGCGTAATCGAAGAAGCTGCGATCCGGGCGCGAGATCGAGTCGCTGTGTTACGACAAAGTCGGTAACGAACACCGCTGGTGAAATTTGCCAGCGGCAAACCTTACCGGTTGGGCAGATTAATTCAATTCTGACGCTGGCGAAGTCGATAACGATAGGGAAGAACCTTCCACTATTGTTACCGAGTGTCCTGTCATGAATCTGTCAACCAAAATCGCTTTCACCGCGATTGCTAGTTTCACGCTTTGCTTTGCAACCGGCTGCGTTGGCCCCATGGGATGTGGTCCTGGCGGATGCGACGGCGGCCCAAATGGCCCCTTGGCTTTAAATTCATGCGGTGGATGCAGCGACTGCGAAGGTTGCGGCGAATTGTACATCGACCCATGGATCAATCATCCAGCGGACTGCCACGATCCTTGCGACGAATGTGGGAATCACAACGGACAATCTTGCGGCAAATGCCGTAGCGTGTTTGCAGGTTTTTCGAGCCTGTGGGGATACCGCTATGATTCAGGCTGTGGTGGCTGCGGCGATTCATCGTGCGACGGAGGTTGTAGCCCAGAACCAAGCTGTGGAGCACTGGGCGGAATCCAGTGCGACTGCGATTGTGGATGTGACGGCGGGTGCGATGGCGGCTGTGAAGTATCCTGCGGCATCGAAGCATCGTGCGGACTTGAAGCGTCTTGCGGATTCGAGATCGGATCAAGTTCAGCATGCGGTGCTTGCTCGTCCTGCGGAGGCGGGGACGGTGGCGTTCATTATGCTGGACACGAGCCCGTTCTGTCCGAGCCGATTTCCGAAAGCTTGGTCAGCGAGCCCTATCGACCGCATCGAGCGAAAAAGATCTTTCGGCCCAAGCTGAACGCTTCGCGTGGCGGATCAAGCTTGCGCTGATCCGGTATCCCGTTTAGCCGCGGGGGCCCCCCGGCCCCCGGCCCACCCCGGGGGGGACCCCCCCGCCCCCCCCCC
>CAYVAN010000202.1:0-1880 GCA_964449225.1 uncultured Rhodopirellula sp. | reverse complement strand
CGGGGTCCCCTGGGGCCCGGGCAAAAACCGCTGGTTCCACCGGGGGCCCTTTTGGGCACGCGGCTAAACAATCACGCTCGATTATTCTCCGCGTAACTGCTTAGCTTTTTCAACAAGCTGTACAAACTCCGACCGAAGCTCGCTTTTGTCCTTTCCAAGCGACGACTGCGCGACCTTCAAGACATCAGACAGTTCCCAGTCACCGGAGTGTTGGCTACCGCGAAGCAACATTCCGAACCCGGCAACTGCGGCAGTAAAACGCGTATCGATGCTGGAATCGTCGAAAGACAGGCTATCATCGGTTGCCAAATAGTCCACGCGATTGCTAGTGTCTGCATCGGGCCGCTTGTAACGAATGCGAACCGTCAAGGTTTCATCACTTGTCGATTCCTCAGTCTCGTCGCTTAAACCTTTCACAGCGTACTTGGACTCTTCGACGGCTGGCTTGTTTAGCTTGCCGGCCAATTCCGGCGGCACTAATTCGTACAGTGCTATCACGCTGTGACCTGCGCCGATTTCGCCTGCGTCCTTTTTGTCATCGTTGAAATCCTCTTTTGCCAAAATCCGGTTTTCGTAGCCGATCAAACGATAAGCACCAACTTTGGCAGGGTTGAAATCGACCTGCAGCTTGACGTCTTTGGCGATCGTGACCAGCGTTCCCGCCGTTTGCTGGACCAAGACTTTGCGGGCTTCACGTTGATTGTCGATAAAGGCGTAGTTGCCGTTTCCGCGGCCACTGATTCGTTCCAGCATCGCGTCATTGTGATTGCCCATCCCAAAGCCCAGTACCGTTAGATAGACATTGTCCTTGGCCTTTTTCTCAACCATGCGAACCAAAGAATCGGTTCCAGTGGTGCCGACATTAAAATCGCCGTCGGTACACAGAATGACTCGGTTGACACCGCCTTCGATAAAATGCTCACGAGCGGTCTGGTAGGCCAGCGCAATTCCTTGCCCACCATTGGTGCTACCACCGGCGGACAGGTTTTGGAGTGCGTGACGGATCTTCTTTTTCTGTTTCGCTGGCACCGAATCAAGTACCAATCCGGCTGATCCAGCGTAAACGACGATGGCGACCGTATCGTTCTTCGTCAGCTGACTGGTCAACATCTTCATCCCATCAATGACCAGCGGCAATTTGTTAGTTGCGTTCATCGAACCACTCGTGTCCAGCAAGAAAACTAAGTTGCAAGCCGGTCGATCTTTGGGCTTCATTGTCTTACCCTTGATTGCGATTCGAGCAAGTCGATGACCTTCATTCCAAGGGCACTCGGCGATGTTGACACTAGCAGCAAAGGGGTGCTCGGCATCATCGGCGGGCGGTTCGTCGGCGTAGTCAAAGTAGTTGATCATTTCTTCGATACGAACGGCATCGGGACGCGGCAATCGATTGGCTCGCATCAAAAAATCCCGCACTTTGGAATAGCTGGCTGTATCAACATCAACCGAAAACGTACTGAGCGGATGATCGGCAGTTCGGATGAAGTCATTTTCAATGATCGGGTCAAATTGATCCCCACCCATGCCGGGTCCACGACCTTCGGCATTCGCAAAACCAAATCCCGTTCGGGCAAGTCCCTTCTCCTTACCGATCATGGTTCTTGGTCTCAAGCCAAGCATGGCACCACTAGATCGGCTTTGATTTCCCGGCTTCGCCAGTCTTCTGCCACGGTACTGCCCACCCAATCCACCACTTTCATGTTGTGCAACGCGGGAAGGCAGTGGTGAACTGTCCAACGCTTCCATCGCGAATGAATCAGTTAACGAACCAAGGGGCATTTGTACGTCCTGCATGACAGTTTGCGGTTTCCGTCTATTAAGTCGTAAACGTTTCACGCGACTGCGATTCATTTCCAAGGATTGCTGATTGGGGTCTCGGG
>CAYVAN010000201.1:7525-8234 GCA_964449225.1 uncultured Rhodopirellula sp. | reverse complement strand
GCCATCGGCTCGGAGAGCCGAGCGACATTGCCCAGCTTGAAAAAGTGATTTGCCCGGGTGACGTCGGTTTAGTTTTGTCAGCGAATGCAATCGTTGATATACTGTCGCCGGCAACGTAACGAACGGTTCGTCACTTTGACTTTTTTCTCTGTGCTGTTTTTGACAGTATGGATTTTCACTGATTTCCTCAGTACACCGCAGCCGCGTTCTGGGACAGGTCCACTCGTTAGAGAGTTGGGTTTGAATCTGTAACGCCACCGGAGTCTTCCAATGCGTATTGAACAACCTATCACCGTCATCGCTCGCAACATGGTTATTACCGTGGTCCGCGAAATCGAAGCCGTCGTGTCGTTGGCAATTGCGTTTGGTTATCTGGCTCTAGGCAATTGTCTACTAGGCAATGATTCGCTGCATGCGATGCAAATGTCAGATTTGCACAAAAGTTGGGGGAGCCACGCTCCCGCACGGACAGCCGCCAGCAGATCGTTATCGATCTTACGGCACCAGCATAAACCGATGCTGGCTAGTTGTCTGGCAAGTTCGCAACTGTCGGAGAATCGGCGCTACCGCGCTGATGGCTAACTAGCCAGCGGCGATTGAACTGAATCCAAAAGACTCTGGTTCAACCGCCTGTCTCTATCGCGAACTCATCATCCAACTTGTCGACCCAAGTCGTCGGTGAATGTTGACTGGCTTATCAGTTTTCATT
>CAYVAN010000201.1:0-7515 GCA_964449225.1 uncultured Rhodopirellula sp. | reverse complement strand
GCCTTCGACCATGGCGGCTTTGTTTGATGCGAAACATCCCCCAACGATCATCACACGCCCCCTTAGCGAGTTCGCGTGCCGGTTCAATCGGTTAACGAATCATTCGCGGGAACCTTGGCCAGCGTCGTACCGGAATTCCGGTGCTTCGTCCGCAAAGGAAGCGGAGGAAAACAAAATGAATTTCACCGAGAACACGATCCTGAACAACGCAACTCTTTTCACCAAAGAACGAACCGTAGGCGAACTTGTTCGCGCGGCACAGTCCGGTGATCGCGAAGCATTCGGATTGTTGTTCGAACGATATCGATCAACGATCTACACGCTGGCGATGCGCCGAGTTCGTAACGCAGACGAAGCGGAAGAATTGACGCAAGATGTATTTATCCAGGCGATGCAAAAAATCGACCAGCTGCGAGTGCCCGAAGCGTTCGGCGGATGGCTGCGTCAAATTGTGCATCGGATGGCGCTTAACCGCATCACGCGAAATCGAAACGCATTGGCATGCGATCCTGAAACACTTGAAGCAACATGCTTGGCAACCGGTTCGCCGGAAACCGAAGCGCAAGACCGAGAGCAAGCCGCGACGATTCGAGTTCACCTCGGTCGCCTCGGTACGCTGGACCAAAAAACCTTGACTGCGTTTTACCTGCAAAGCAAATCGCTATTGGAAATGAGCAACGAGTTTGAAGCGCCAGTCGGAACGATCAAGCGTCGATTACACGTCGCGAGAAAGCGTTTGGCAAAAGAAATGGAACTGCTGCAAGCCGTCTAGCTGACGGCTTGGATGGTCCCATTTTCATTAACCTCGGATGGTTGCAGATAAGCACAGATACTTCTAAGCACGGATACTTCATGCCGCCAAAATCTGTGTGGATCAGCGTCCATCTGTGGTTTCGACTTTTTCTTAGTCAGTCCATGCAAGAATTCCGCCTGTTGCTGGCCCACGTCACACGAAATCAAAAATGCGCTAGACTGGCCGCTTTCCCGCGACCCTCTGGAGCACCGCGATTTCGTGAACATCGTTATTCTGCATTGCCATTTTCAACGCGGCGGTGTGACTGCGGTGGTCGAAAATCACGTTCGGTATTTACGGCAACGTGCGGACATTGATCGAGTATTTTTAATTTCGGGCCCGCGAACCGATGGTCTGTCAGATCAAACTCTGGCATCGACGGTGCAGTTGAATCTGGCAGACTTTGACTATGACACGCAAGTCTTCGCTGCTGATCAGAATCATATTCGTGCTGATCAAATGTCAAAGGATCTGACGAGCGCGTTCGCCAGCGAGAATTTGTGTCCTGACGACACGGTGTTGCATTGGCATAACCATAGCCTGGGTAAAAACACCGCCGCACCTCTTGTTATCAATCAACTTGCGAAACAAGGTTGGCGGCTGCTTTTGCAGGTGCATGATTTTGCTGAAGACAATCGTCCCGAAAACTTGTCGCGGCTAATTGCCGCGAGTGGTGCGAGCAGCAAATCTGAGTTGGATCAATTTCTCTATCCAACGGCAGGCAAGATTCACTATGCCGCTTTGACGGCTGGCGATACCGACACATTGTCGACCATTGGCTGCGAAGCGACCACATTATCCAACAGTGTATCGTTACCCAGTGGTCGCCTACCCGATCAAGAAACCGCCTTGGCGAAAGTGCGGTCGGCATTGTGTTTACCCAGTGATGCGCATTGGGCTTTGTATCCTGTTCGTGGGATTCGGCGAAAAAATGTCGGCGAGTGGTTACTGCTGACCCAATTGCTGCCCCAGGGTTGGTATTCGGGCCTGACGTTGCAGCCGGAAACCCCGATCGAAAAGAAAAGCTACCTTCGCTGGAAAGACCTTGCCGCGGCTGTTGCTCCCCGAGCAATCTTTGACGCTGGGCATTGCGATCAGGTTTCCTTCGCTGAAAACTTGTCCGCTTCGACCAAAATCTTTTCCACCAGCGTCGCCGAAGGTTTCGGGATGACATTTCTGGAACCGTGGTTGGCTGGCCGACCGGTGATTGCTCGTCGTTTGCCCGGTGTGACGTCTGATTTTGAGTTAGCTGGCGTCAATTTAGATTCGTTTTACGAGGCAATCCCTATTCCCGGCAATCAAAGTTGGGTGAGTGATTGCCATCGTGAAACAGAATCCGCATTGGAGACCTCGCTTGCAAACGTGCCAAACTGTTTTCGCCCGAATCAGAAATTGGTCAGCCGGACTTCTGATTCCATCGACTTCGCTCTTCTAACACCCCAGCGGCAAACTGAAGTGCTTTACCGAATGGCTGATGACGGTGGATTTGCAGATGCGGTAAGACAGCGTTCGCAGCAGCTGGTCGACGCCATTGCGAGCCCAGCCAATCAGGAGATCATTGGAACCAATGCTGGCGTGATCACCAAACACTATTCCATTGAAGCGGTGGGTGAGCGATTGGTAGGGCTTTATGAAGCCCTACTGAAATCTAATTCCGATGCAATTAGCTCGGCATCAGCATTGCCAGCCATTGATTTGGTTAATCTAAATCGCCCTTTTTATCCTTGCCGGACGGAGACTTTCTCGGATGCCTAAAAGCTCGCCTTGGATCGACCAAATTGTTCGGCATCGCAGCCCATTGAAACCGATCCCTACTGATATCAAGTCCAAGCTGGTGGAGATCCCGGCGATCCGTGCGGTCATTTTCGATATTTACGGAACGCTGGTCGTCAGCGGCAGCGGCGATGTAGGGTCCGCCGATGTTTCGCAGTCGACGGATCACATTTGCGGTGCTTTGAAAGCTTGCGAGCTTTCGCTGGATTCGAGTTCGATTCCAACTCTGGAATCGTTAAAGCAATTGATCAGCGAAACGAACTTGGCAGCAAGAAATGAAGACTGCCCCAAGCCAGAAGTTGACATTTTGGATATCTGGCGACGATTGTTGATTCAGCATGAGTTTTCGGAAATTGCAGACGACATCTCAAAAGTCGTTCGAATCGCAACCGCTTACGAAGCCCGGGCGAACCCAACTTGGCCGATGCCGGGGGCTGCCGAATTGCTGGCGGGACTTAAAGCATCAGACAAAGTGCTTGGAATTGTGAGCAACGCCCAAATTTTCACTCCGGTATTGGTCGAGGATATTTGCGGTTCGGGTTCGCTTGAGGAAGCCGGTTTTGACTTGAGTCTGTCGCTGTTCTCGAATCGTTTTCGGCAATCCAAGCCAGGACCACGATTGTTTGAAGTTCTGGTTGCTTCCTTGGCGAGACGCAATATCCTTCCCCAAGAAGCGATCTATGTTGGCAACGACATGCTCAATGACGTTTACGCCGCATCGGTCGCGGGCCTTCGTACGGCCTGGTTTGTCGGAGACGCACGCAGTTGTCGACCACGTGCAGATGAGGTTCGGTGCCAAAACTTACAACCTGACCTAGTGCTGGGGAATCTATCCGAGTTGTCAGATTGTCTTCGCCTTCATTCTTGACCCGATTTATGATCCACTACAACGATGAGTCATTGACGTTCAAAGAGTAGTCACCGAGCAGAAACACCGGACAATCTTTCCTATGGCCGTTCGAATTGGATTCGTTGGAACTCGCTTCGCGGGAACTGACGGAGTATCGCTAGAGAGTGCAAAGTGGGCCAAAGTTCTTTGGGACCACCGGCACACCAGTTATTGGTATTCTGGGTTAAGTGATCGCGACGAAGATACGTCGATGGTTGTGCCGCACGCTTATTTTGGCCATCCCGACATTCAATGGATCAATCGCCGGGCATTTGGGACTCGGACAAGAACCCCGGATGTGACGCAACGAATCTATGCGCTTGCGGATTACTTGAAGGGCACGATCTATGAATTTACGCGCCGGCATGACCTGGATTTGTTGATCGTTCAGAATGCGTTATGCATCCCGATGAACATTCCCCTGGGTGTTGCAATCACCCACTTCATTGCCGAAACGGGGTTTCCCACAATTGCTCACCATCACGATTTTTATTGGGAACGCGATCGGTTTAGTGTGTCAGCGGTAACGGATTTGATGTGGATGTCGTTTCCACCGGCGTTGACTCAGATTCAAAACGTGACGATCAATTCATTCGCCCAGGAAGACTTGGCACACCGGCGTGGAGTTTCATCCGTCCTAGTCCCCAATGTATTGGATTTCGACACGCCGCCCGACGAAGCAGATGACTACGCAAGGTGTTTCCGCAGCGACATTGGTCTCGCGGAAGATGACATCATGTTCCTGCAACCCACGCGAGTGGTTCCGCGTAAGGGAATCGAGCATGCCATTTCGTTAGTGTCCGCATTGAAGAACGATAAGTGCAAACTTGTCATTTCACACGCCAGCGGTGATGAGGGAAATGAGTATCTAACGGCGCTTCAGGAAATGGCTGAATCCGCGGGCGTTGATCTTCGTTTGTGTGATGAACAGGTCGGTGACAAACGGAGTATCACCTCCGATGGTAAGAAAGTTTACACTCTAGCGGATGCCTATTCGCAGGCAGACTTCATCACTTACCCGAGTATCTATGAAGGTTTTGGGAACGCGTTGTTGGAAGCGTTCTATTACCGTAAGCCGGTACTGGTAAATCGTTATTCAATCTTCGTTGCTGATATTGAACCCAAAGGTGCAAAAGTCATCGCGATGGATGGCTATCTGACCAAAGATGTCGTTAGCAAAGTTCAAAAGATCATCGACGATCCGGCATACAGGCAAGAAATGGTCGATTTCAATTACGAAATTGGCAAAGCCTTCTTCAGCTATAGCGTTCTAAGACGCAAGCTTCGGGCGTTGGTGACCAACTTCACTGGTACCGATGGCTTGTAGTGCAGTTGACCTACAGTACCGTTGCAAAGTGACGTAGGCTGCCAACTCGATGTAATTATTTCTAAGCGAGAGTTCCGATGCTTGACGCCAAGACAACCGAATTGCTGACCGAGATTTACGGCGACGTTCCCGAAGTTCTGCAACTGGGGCTGGCCGAACTTTTCAGTTCCAGCGAAGCAGCTGAAAGCGGTGAGGAGTTGTGGAACGAACAGGACGTGGTGCTGATCACCTACGCGGATCAAATTCGTTCTGGCGATATCGCTCCGCTGAGAGCTCAGACGGAATGGTTGCTTGATCAACTGCTGGACGAAGTCATTTCGACGGTTCACTTGCTTCCGTTTTGTCCGTACACCAGTGACGATGGTTTTTCGGTTGTTGATTATTTGGCGGTCGATCCAGATGTTGGAACTTGGACCGACATTAACAATCTTGGCGACGGCTTTTGTTTGATGTTTGACTTGGTGCTCAATCACGCATCGCAAAAGCACGCTTGGTTCGTCGGATACCTTGCTGGTGATCCACAATACGCAGACTTTTTTATCGACGTGGACCCAGCCACGGATGTAAGCGAGGTCGTTCGGCCGCGCAGTTTGCCGCTGTTGACGCCTTTTGAAAGTGAATCAGGAACCAAGCATATTTGGACAACGTTCAGCCCCGACCAGGTGGACTTGAACTACGCCAATCCCAAAGTGATGCTGGCGATGTTGGAGACATTGGTTCAATATGCACGTCTCGGATCACGCATCGTGCGTTTGGATGCAATCGCATTTCTTTGGAAAGAGATCGGCACCAGTTGTTTGCACCTGCCGCAGACCCACGCGGCGGTCAAGTTGATGCGTCACGTTTTAGATCGCGTTGTCCCAGGGACGATTATCCTAACCGAGACCAATGTTCCCCATGCAGAGAACATCAGCTACTTCGGTGATGGCACCGATGAAGCTCATATGGTTTATCAATTTAGCCTACCACCGCTATTGTTAGACGCGATCCACAGCGGTGATACCTCCGTCCTTCGCGATTGGTTGGCTAGCCTGAGTCCACCCGGCGATGAAACCACCTTTTTTAACTTCACCGCGTCCCATGACGGCGTTGGCGTGCGGCCACTTGAAGGTATTGTTTCTACTGAGCGAGTTGAGAAGTTGGTGAATGTCGTTAAGCAGCATGGTGGGCGAGTAAGCATGCGCAGCCAACCCGACGGAAGTGAATCGCCTTATGAATTGAATATCGCTTACATCGATGCGGTTGCTAACCGAAATGCGATATCCGAAGCAGAACACGCTCGACGCTTCCTTGCGACCCAAGCGATCATGTTATCGATCCAAGGGATTCCAGCGATCTATTTCCATTCTTTGGTGGGCACTCCCAACGATCAAATCGGTGTGGAAGAGTCGGGCCAGAACCGACGCATCAATCGTCACAAGTACGATCGGTCGGAGCTTGATTCGGCTCTGTGGGAACCGCATTCTTTGCAGCGTCGCGTGTTTGACGGGTATCGACGACTATTGGAAGTACGCTGTCAACAAAAGGCGTTTCATCCGCGTGCAAGCCAAACGGTTTTAGAGTTGCCCGGTAATGGTTTGCTGGGATTTATTCGCGAAACATGCGAAGGTCAGAAGATCGCCGTTCTTGCGAATCTGAGTTCAGACGCGCAGTTGGTCGACGCATCAATGGTTGACGAAACGCTTCGATTTGATGAATTAGCTCAGCAGCGTTTGTTCGCCGATGATCCGATTCCGATGCGACCGTTTCAGGTGCGTTGGCTCAGTAGCGACTGAGTCATCATGGGATGAGCTTGCCTGTTGCTGATGTTTCGTCAGTGAACTGTTTCGTTAGTAAACTATGACGTTACGTCGACGTGATTGACGACTTGCATTCCACCGGCAACTTGCCGAATGGCTTCTTGTGCTAGTTGCTTGTGATAGAAACTTCTTACGCGTCCGGTGAGTCGCAGATCGTTTGCGCTTCGATCAACACGGAGGTTTCTAAGCTCCCGAACGGAACTTTCGGCAAGAATCGCCGTTGCGGCTTGCGTAGCCTTGGTTGCTTGAGTGTTCGTCATCCGCATTACATCCATTGAAACGGAAATCGATAGGTGTTTTTGAACGATGGAGTTCGAGGTCACAACGCCTGTCATTAAAACATCCCACATCCGTGGAATTTTGCCTACAGATATCTGCGAAAATATTGCCAAAAATTTGCTGCCAGTACTGGCGTTTCTGCACTGGCTTTTCTTTACGGGCCTACGTAATCGGCATGACTTACAGAGTCGTCTGAGAAGCGGACGCTAGCATCGCGATCTTGCTAGCAATTTTAGGCCAAGTTCAGTTGGTATCAAAAGTAGCGAATGTGAGGATCAAATCTGCGGAAGGTTCTGGGGGATTCTTTATGACTTTCGCATTCGCTGACGATTTCAGCACGCATGGTTTGACTGACCAAGGGTGCGAGCTATCTGTTTGTGACGGAAAAATTTGCCCCATAGGAAGCGTTGAATTTATGATTTGGCTTGATTTTTTAATTGCGCTTAGTTGCGGCGGAGCAGGCTTGGCCTGCGGATGGGTCATGCACGCGATGGATGGAATCAGCGGCGAGGCCAAGACCGCAGTCACTGCCCAATCGACGACTGCGCCCACCAACGGCGGTGAAAATGCCGGTCTTGATGCAAGTGATGTTGGAGACATTGATAATCAACGTGAATTGGTGGGCGAAGCAGCTGCACGCCTAAAGTCCTATGCC
>CAYVAN010000200.1:0-8366 GCA_964449225.1 uncultured Rhodopirellula sp. | reverse complement strand
AATTTCGTTACCAAGCTAGTGGTCTGTCAACGCTAAAAATTCGCGGGGTTCGTCGTGCATCTTGTGAAAGATCCTGAAGCAAAAGGATCTTAAACAAGATCCACAACGCCAAAACACGACGCTAAACTTGAGCCTGACGCGGTACTAGCGCAAACGTAACCCGCGTGGACCGCTCCGCGACACTGTCGGTCGGTTTTCCGAATTGACAGCGTTAAACTTCGATTGCAAAAACCCGAACCCAGTTTCACGGCGAGGTTCGTTCGTTTCAATCGACGAGAAACCGACCATTTCTCTTTTTCCCGCTTGCCAGCATTGAATCCGACTTGTGGCAATCGGCTTGGCATTGGTAGTTACGGATGCGTGACACTGTTCGATTCGATCGAATCCAATGGGCTTATGTCACCACTGTGATCATTCCTACCCACGTTTTCGGCCCGTCAGGCGAATGCCCCTACTGCAAAACTTTGGTCAACGAGAATCGGATCTAAGCAGCCAATTCAGCAAGCTTTTCGTGCTGGCTTTGGTCGTGGCGTTCTCGATCGGTATCAGCCATGTGGCAAACGCTCAACTGGGCGGTGGAATGGGCGGCAGTCCGCCCGGTGGTGGTGGAGGCCCGTCAGGGCCTGCTGAAAAGCCAAAGTTTAGAGATTACATTCATGATCGTGGTGGCATTAACGTCCACCGCGAAAAAGGTGACACCCTGGTCGCAGCCGTCGAAATCCGTGGCAATCGAAGAATCAGCGACCACCGCATCGAACAGGAACTTCGGACGCGTCCCGATCGGTTCTACGATCACGACACCGTGTTGAGCGACATTCATCGCTTGACGGACATGGGGGCATTCGAACACGTGACCTTTGAAACAGCCAAGGTCCAAGGTGGAATGAAAGTCACATTTCTGGTGACCGAAAGCCCCGTCATCACCGAGGTCATCTATCACGGCAACAAAGCGATCAACGAACGTGAACTTGGCGGACGAGCAGGACTAAGTGCAAACGATCCTCTAAGTGTTTTCTCAGTTGAATCCGCACGGCGACGTCTTGTCGACTACTACAAAGAAGTAGGCTTCAACCAGGCATCCGTCGCCTGCACCATCGGAAGCTACTACGCGCCGGGTGAAGTGATCTTCAGAATCAACGAAGGACCAAAAGAACGGATCAGCAAAATGCGGATCCTGGGCAGCACCATCGTCAGCGAGTCACGCCTAAAAAAGATCATCACCAGCCGCGGACCTTTTGGTGGCATCTTTCCGTATGCAAACAATAAAGCCGACCTGAACAAGATCGACAAAGATGTCGACGTCCTAGCCGCATACTATCACAACCTGGGATTTCTTACGGCAACGGTCGGCCGACGTCTTGAATACGATCGCAGCGGCAAATGGCTTAGCGTTACCTTTGTGGTTAACGAAGGGCCTCGCTTTCGTGTCAACGAAATTCAAATTCTTGGCAACAATTTCATCAAAGAAGAATCGCTCCGAAATCGCTTGGAACTTAAGCCCGGCGACATGTACGACGGAACTTTATTGCGTCGCGATGTTGGCGAACTGACCTACGGCTACGGCGAACTCGGTTTCATCTACGCCGAAGTCGAACCGCAAACGGTGATGCGTGACGAAGACAATATCGTGGACTTGGTTTACAAAATTTCCGAAGGCGATCGTTGGCGAGTGGGTGAAATTCGCGTCAACATTGACGGCGAACCTGACCTGATGCGTGAAACGACCATGCTGAACCTCGTTGACCTTCGCGAAGGCTCATTCATCAACCGACGCTTGCTTGAACTGAATCGCAACCGACTCGAACGAAGCGCGCTGCTGGAAACCAATCCGCAAATCGCTGATCCGCCGGACATCAAGGTGATTCCTCGCGAAGACAATCGTAACGCAGCCATGTCGACGAACGGGGGCTCCAATGATTACTAAGGATCAGATTACTAAGTCGCAACGGGCCAGCATCCATTGCTCTGGGCATGCTGATACCTCTCACACCTTGTTTTGCATTGACCATCGAATGATCCCGTTGCAAAAATTTCTTCCGACGCAATCCGCTGCGATGGGTCTAATTTTGATCGCGTCAATCGCGATCGGCCCCACCAACGCGACAGCCCAGAGCGGTTCGCGAAATGCAACGGCACCTCGACAAACGTATTCGCAACCCTTTCAACAGGCACCGCCGCAAAATTACCCTCCGGCACCTGTTCAATCGTTTCCGTCGGAACCAATCCAAAACTTACAGCCAGCCCCTTATCAATCAGACCCGTACGCGCAACCGCAAACCTATTCGTCGTATCAAGGACCACAAGTTCGCGACGCAGATCTGGTCATCGATGGATACCCGGCCAGAACCGGCCGGATCATGCTCGGCGGAGCCGTTAACAGTGACGCTGGCATTACAGGTCAGATCACGATCGATGAACGCAACTTTGACATCATGCGTTGGCCGCGATCATTCCAAGACCTAGCAAGCGGAACTGCGTTTCGTGGTGCAGGGCAAACCCTTCGTATCGAAGCCGCACCCGGTACCGACTTCAAACGCTACACCGCCAGCTTCGTGAACCCAAACATCTTTGGATACCAACCAGTCAGCATGTCGGTCAGCGGTTTCTTGTTTGACCGTCGTTTCAATGACTGGAACGAAGAACGACTGGGTGGGCGATTGGCATTCGCATACCGAATTACACCCGATCTTTCAGTCAGCGCGGGCATTAGCGGCCAAAACGTCGATATCGAAACGAACCGAACGGGCCCCGCCGCCTTGACCGACGTCATCGGCGACAACGAACTGTACAGCGGCGAAATCTCACTGACTCACGACACGCGAAATAGTCCGATCCAAGCCAGCGAAGGCCACTACTTTGAATTTCGATTCGAAGAATCGTTTGGTGATTTTGATTACGCAAGGTTCGAAACCGAATTTCGACAATACTGGTTAGTCACCGAACGCGCTGACAAATCAGGCAAGCAAACAATTTCGTATTCGACTCAGCTTGGATTCAGCGGCGACGAAACACCGATCTTCGAAAACTTTTTCGCAGGCGGTTACGCCACGCTTCGTGGTTTTGATTTTCGCGGTGCCAGTCCGGTGGACCCCATCAACGGTGTTGAAACGGGGGGCCGATTCCAATGGCTCAATAGCGTCGAATACATGTTCCCGATCACCGCTGACGATGCATTTCGCGGCGTTGCATTTGTGGACTTTGGAACAGTGGAAGACGATATCAAAATTGACGGAGACAACTTTCGCGTCGCGCCGGGGCTTGGACTTCGCGTTGCAATTCCCATGCTGGGACCAGCACCGCTTGCGTTTGACTTTGCTGTCCCCGTCGCAAAAGCCGACACGGACGACGAGCGACTGTTTAGTTTCTACATGAGCCTGATTCGATAGGCCACGCTACCTTATTGAATTTCGTCGCTGACCAATTCAATCTCGTCAAACGCGTCCATGTCATCGAATGAACCAACGCCGACGCGTCCTTTGCCAAAGGTGGAGTCGCTGACCTCAAGATGCGGCTTGTCCATTTCATCAAAATAGACGGACACCGTGCCTTTGGCTGCATCACGAATCAGCTTGACGGTGTGCCAATCATCTCCCCAGGGCGTTCGCTTTTTGTTGCTCGTTAACGCCTTTCGCGGAGCATCATTGACAATAAAAATTTGCCCGCTGTGCAGATCCGGCTTCGCGCCAAGATGAGCGTAATAGAAATGCGTCGGATCCTGGTAATTGAAGATCACGCAACAATCACGATGGTTGCCCGTGTCCTTGGTGCTTTTGACTTTGAAAGTCAATTCAAAACTCGCAACTTCAACGTCCTTAACCAAAGCGATGTGAAACGGGCTTCGCACCGCAGGCTTGTAATCACTTTTCCGTTGAATGATCGAAAGGCTTTGCCCCTTTCCGTGATCCTCCAGCTTCCACGATTTAGGATCAACCAAATCCCACCGCTCCATTCCGTTCTCAAAATCCTCGCGGAAGACTACGTCTTGAGCGACCACATCCGCTGTGGTGGCAAGGATTGAAAATGCAAAACAAAGCGAGGACGCAACACGCGCAAACGCGGAATGATGCATGCGATAGACCAAGGTGTTCACGAGCGAATCCTAAACGAACGGAATGACACAGCTAGTGCCGCGTCAGGGTCAAATTCTAGGGTAGTGGATCTTGTTAAAGGCCCTTAAGCACGAGGATCTTTAGCAAGATCCACTACTGCCAACCCGAACTTCTAAGTCCTGGAATTCTACCTCAAACAAGCCCCGTCAACGCGCCATCACCGCAGTAATCGGCGTTTCCAAATGATGTTTCGGGATAGCCCATCGCCTCGGTGACACTCAGCAGCAAACGATTGTGTGGCTGGTGGTCGAATTGCATCGCCCGGCCCATTTTGAATCCCAAGCCCCCGCCCACCATGACGAACGGAATGTCGTTACGCGTGTGCGAATTGCCCTTACCAAGTTCATTGGTCCACACAATCGTGGTGTGATCCAGCAAGTTGCCATCGCCGTCAGGTTCGGGCGTGTCACGTAGACGCCTGGCAAGATAAGCGACCTGCTGCGCGTACCAATGATTGATGCGGATCAATTCTTCGTAAGCCTTTTCGTTATTGTCGGGTTCATGGGAAATCGAATGGTGTCCTTCATTGATTCCCAACCAACGCATGCGAGGGTTTCCGACGCTGTTGGAAACCTGAACCGTCGCAACTCGCGTGAAATCAGACGCCAAACTATTAACCAACAACTCCGTTTGCATGCGGCTGATCCTGGGCATGTTGTCGTTCTCTTCCGTCACATTCGGCGGAAGATCCGGTACAGCGTGACCGAGGTCAGATTTCGTCTTCGCATGCTGTAGATCATTCTTCAACTCCTTTTCGACCGAGCGAACCATGTCGAGATGCTGATCCAGCATTCTGCGATCTTCAGCACTAGCCATCGCGTGAAGCTTGCGAAAATCATCAGTCAGATCATCCAGCACGCTTGCCAACATCGCACGATTCTGTGACTGCCCATACAGCTTTTCAAACATCTGATAGGGGTCGCTGATCGGCGTGACGGGCTTGTTTGGCCCCGCGTAGGACCAACGTGTCCATGTATCAGCTCGCTGAGGCACCAACACGCCAAATTCCAAAGAACCAAACCGCGTCTGAGTCGATGCATCAGATTGCAGCCTGTTCTTTAAGTGCTGATCAATTGAAATCCCCATCGACCAACCCGCCGGCGTATCGCTGCCGCCCTGCAAGTCGCCCGGAAAAAGCTCGACTCCGGTCAGCAAGCAACCAATGCCTCGCATGTGACCATCGCCGTCGCCTTTGATCTTGTTGTCGATCCCTCGCAAAGTTAGCAGTTGGTCTTTGTAAGGTTCCAGCGGTTCCAAAATCCGTTTGAATTTCGTTGAAGCTTTCCCCGTCCCAAATGCCCCCGCATGATCTGGCCAAAAATGATTGGGGACAACTCCGTTGGGAGTAAACATAAAGACAACACGCTGCTTTCTTGACGTCTTCTTCTGTCCCGTATCCTCTGCCCAGCTAAGACTTGGCAAAGCGAACGCAAAATTTGCAGCAGCGGAACTGACACCCATGTTGATGATGAAGTCGCGTCGAGATTTCAGATGGTTTTTCATTGAACCTGCTCATTCCTATTTGGCATTGGATTCGACGCAATTTCAGCGATCCAAACAATCAATTGCCGGATGCTAAATCCCGATGACACAAAACGTTTCGTTAGCTCGCTCGATACGTTGGGCCCGTAAGCCGCAATCGGTTGTTTGACAAAGTGTTCAAAAGCAGCCTCGACGAACGCTTGGTGGCAATCTTGACTGCCTGCCAAGTAGTCGCCTAATTCTCGCACTCCATCAAACGATATCGCTTGATCATCTCGCGTTACGTAACTGCCGCTTGCATCGACCACCTGCCCTTTCTCTTTTAAACGAAAACGTCCAACCGCATCAAATTGCTCCAACGCAAAACCCAGCGGATTGATCTTGGAATGGCAAACCTGGCAACTCCGTTCATCCGTTTGCAGGTGAACGCGCTGACGAGTGGTTAAGCCCGGATGCAAATCAGGATTCAAAGGAGAAAAAGCTGCATTGGGAGGACGCAAGACGCGACCGAGAACATGACGCGTTAAGAACACACCGCGATGAATCGGAGAAGAGGTTCGATGATAAGACAACTTGCTCATCAAAATCGGATGAGAAAGCAGCCCAACGTGATTTACCGAATCGCTGACGCTACGCTGGAGACTTCCATCTTCCTGATCGACACGTCGCCAAGCGTCTCCGTAAAACGATTCAATCCGCGGCGTCGTAAACATCCAATCCGCTTGAAGCAACTGCCGGAAATCGCTGGCTTCACTGTAAATCACATCATCAATAAACGCGTCAAGCGACTTGCGCAAATCAGCAACCAGCGCGGCATCAAACCCAGGATAAAGCGATTGGTCTTTGGTAATCTCGTTGACTTGGTCTAAATCTAACCAGTGATAGATTAGCTCTCTTGTCTTCGCCCGACACCGATAATCGCCCACCATCCGCCAAGCAGCATTGGTTACCTGATCTGATTCCGAAATTTGATTCTGCTTTGCCGCTTTGATAAACCAGGAATCGGACGGCAGGGAATCGTAGAGCGTCAACGCAAGCCTGTTCGCGTGTCGCCAGCTCTTGGAGCGATCTTGATCGAGCAACGGATACAAAAAACGCGGCGACTTGATCGTCGTTAGAACGACAAGCTTGATCGCGTCGCCGTCGTTTTGATTGCTCTGAATATGCCGATCCACGAAATAATTTTGCATTCCAGTGTCCAACGGACGTCGAAACGCAGTGCTGACCAAACGAACCAGAAACGATCGTAAATGACCTCGGTCTTTCCCTTCGTCGCTCTCTTTTTGCTGTAAGTAGTTTGGATAGAGTTCGCTTACCGCAATGGCCGCAAATTCGAGTGCTGCATCGGTTGTCGATTGATCCCATGAACGATCAATCGCAGTCCCCCGTTTGTAGCCATAACTTCTGTCATCTGGCGGCAGTTTTGATTGCAGGGCAAAGGTGGCCGGAAACTCATGACGCATCAAGTGGGTCGTGGGGATGATCTCCTGAACGCCGCCTGGTGGAACCCACTGCAAGGAAATTTTTGCATCGGGCTGTTCAGTTTTTCGCTTTCGTTGGTACAGCTGCAACTTGATCGGATAGCATCGTCCGCCGGTAAGCTGAATCACCTCGCGAAACTCGTCTTTCCCCGCCGACTGAATCGCATTGTTGATCAGCCTTCGTTGATTGGTCCCAAAATCCAAAGTGAATGCACAGGAACTGTGAACAACAATTTCGTACCGGCCTGTTTCCATCGCGAGCAACGATCCGGTCCAATTGATGTAAAACTCCTTTGCATCAATTCCTTCGCCGGGACCATTCGCTGCAAAGTCAAAATCGATCAAAGGATCAACGCGCTCGATCTTAAGCTTCTCTTTCTTCCAATGCTTGTGGTCAAAATACTGCACTGAAAGGCCACGTTCATCTTGGGTCCATGGATCATTGCCAAAATGCGTGTAAAGATCCGCCAAACTTTGCCTCAGCTGGTTCGCAGTCAAACGCGCAAGTGCGATTCGGGGCGGACGTCGTCGAACCTGGGCGGCTTCACTGTAGAACTTGTGATGAATGTACTTTGCAACTGCCTCAGCATCGTCGCCAACGCAGGCGTCTGGATCTTCTTCCGGCATCGTTTCACTGATCAACGCAGCTAGCTGGCTGACCGTCGCATCTCCCGTCAACGGATCAGGATAAACGTCTTCGTTACCTTCACCATGATCTCCATGGCACACAGAACATTTTCTATCGAAAATCTTCGCCCCCAGACCACGCACCGTCTCGTCGGACAAATCGCTAATGTCCTGCTGAATCGGTGGCGCGGAAACTGCGATCAGTTGGCAGCATTGAACCACCAACGAAAACACCACAACCGGTACGATAGAGATAAGTCTTTGCAACTGGGTTACTTCAACTCCGAGACCTAAGAACAGCTGCGAAAAAAGTTCGCCAAGATCGACTCAGACTTTCCATGCAACGACGTGGCAAGACAAGTCACCCGAGACTCCATCAAGACGGAAAAATCAGCGATTCGCAACGAGACAGGTTGATTCACTCTTAGAGGATTATACCTGGACAAAATGGCACTCGCAATCATTCAACGAAAGCCAAGAGGGCAAACCAATTTTTTTGAGTTGGGGTAAATTAGCCGTCCAATGCAAGCCCTCGGTTCCCAATTGAACCGTATGCCAGCTAGCCGCATTTTGAAAACTGATGTAGGCCGGAACAAGCGAAGCGCGGTTCAGGCAATGCAGTTCAGGCAATGCAGCACCGTTCAGGTAATTCAACACCGTGCAATGC
>CAYVAN010000199.1:0-8369 GCA_964449225.1 uncultured Rhodopirellula sp. | reverse complement strand
GTAGTGGACCTCGCTAAAGATCCCTCGGTTTTTCTGAGATCTCGGTTTTTCTGGGATCTCGGTTTTTCTGGGATCTTTGGCACGATCCACTACGCCCCATGCTCGGCAAATTGCAAAGCTTCAATCAGCAGGATACTCCATTTCAAGCTCCCGCTGAATCGACCCATCCACGGCCATTTTGCAACAACGGGATTGCCGCCATTAGCGGGGAAAAGGCCATGAATTGCCGGACGCGAAACGCTGCCGTGGGGGAATAGGGGCTCTGCGTTGGCTTTGCCGCCGCCATTCCGATTGGTCTGGTCTGGTCACACCGATTGTGTGAATCAACCCAAGTAAAACGGCCGAAGCCAACAGTGCGGTGGATCAGTTTTCGATTCGCTGGCAGAAACGATTTCTGACAACACCCGCACACTCAAAACTTCCCACGTCCGCACTGTTTGATTGCGGCACGGCGTTTCCGAAGGATATCGCGATGGCTCGACAACAATTTGAACTGCAGCTTTCACAAAGCCACTTTTTGGTGACCCGAATTTTAGGGATGGGGCTGCTGGCGATCGTCATGGTCGGTTCGACCGGTTGCCTGCACCACCAAACCCGTGGCGGCGATTGCAGCAGCTGTCAAACAGGAAGCTGCCATTCCGGTTCTTGTGGGATGGGGGATTGCGGGTCAGGTGATTGTGGTGGTTGCGGAACAGGCAGCGGAACCTCGTCTGGAATCTTGACCAAAATCACAAACCGGCGTCCCCGCGGTTGTTCGACTTGCGGCAGCGGAATCCTTGGCCGAATCGGCGGGATCGCTGGGTTTAAGTGCAACGACGGAAATTGTAACGGCAACGCTTGTGGTTCATGCCAAGGCGGAAATTGTGGCGGTTGCGGCGGCACAGGCTGCCTTGCCGGACCCCTGGGCTGGCAGCAAGGTGGGCTCGGCTACAATCAATACCTACAGCCCGGTCTGTTGGGCCATGGCGCAGGTGCTCAACTAAACAACCGCCCCTTCACACCCGGACCACCCAGCGGCCAAACCGCCTACCCGTACTACACGACTCGTGGTCCACGTGACTTCCTGATGGCGAATCCACCTTCGATTGGACGCTAAAACGGCATCGGCTTCGCAGGGTGATGACACGTCATCCCCGGCCAATGGGTTCGCTCGATGAAACAAACTGACCAGCGAGGGATCACCTTGCTGGTCTTTTTTGTATCTTGATTTACGAATGAAGTAAACGCACCAGCGAAGGCTCGACACTTTCACGCATTGTCAAAGCACAGGTCATCAACATGGCATCCGACTTTCGACTTAAAGAGCAGCTTCCTCGGTTAACCGAACAGATCGTGGCGACTTATACGCCCGGAGATTCGATTAATCATTTGGGGCACTGCCCGCTACCCAGCTACAGCGGAATCATCGAAATCTTGATGAACATCAAGGATATTCTGTACCCAGGGTATCGCCGAAAGGTGGGACTGCATCTAGGCAACATCGAATATCACGTTGGTGGGCTGATTGATACGCTTCACGATCAATTGACGACCGAGATTGCGCGGGCGCTTCGTCACGAACAGCGAGTTCACAACAGCCACGCTGATTGCGAAACCGACGTCGATTTTGAAGCCAAGGGGCAAGCGATGGCAATCGAATTGCTCAAACGCATTCCCGACCTGCGATCGACCTTGGCAACCGATGTGCAAGCTGCCTACGACGGCGACCCAGCAGTCGATACGACCGACGAAATCGTTTTTTGCTATCCCGGCTTTGAAGCGATTACGATTTATCGCATCGCTCATCAATTGGTGTTGTTGGACGTGCCGTTTATCCCCCGCATGATGACCGAATGGGCTCACAAAGAAACCGGGATCGACATTCACCCCGGTGCAACGATCGGTAATTACTTTTTCATCGATCACGGTACCGGTGTGGTGATCGGCGAAACCTGCGAAATCGGTGAACACGTCAAACTGTACCAAGGCGTGACGCTGGGGGCATTGAGTTTTCCCACTGATTCCGATGGTCAACTCATTCGCGGCACCAAACGTCATCCAACCATTCAAGATCGCGTGGTGGTTTACGCGAATGCAACGATCCTTGGCGGCCGAACCGTCGTGGGCCATGATTCGGTCATTGGATCAAGTGTCTGGATCACTCGATCGGTTTCACCAACGACAACCGTCGTGCTGGAGAAACCGCAATTGAAGGTTCGCGGTGCGGCAAGCGATAGCGAAGTGTTAGACGATACGATGAATTTTCAGATTTAAACGCATGCGCTGGTGCGCTGATCGTGGATTCGGATCGTGGATTCGGATCGCGGCACGGGCGTTCGGCCTGGATGGAAGGCGATCACACAGGCTAGAAGCCTATGCCACGATTAGAGATCTACTTGATCGGCGAATCGATCGACGATTGTTTCGGCAATCGCCAACGATGCGGTTGCCGCTGGCGAGGGAGCGTTTAAGACGTGAATCGCGTTGGGGGTTTGCTTAAATAGAAAGTCATCGACCAAGTTTCCATTTGCGTCGATCGCTTGCGCTCGAACGCCCGCGCGGCCTGGCTTTAGATCGCAACCGCGAATTTCGGGAACCAGTTTTTGCAATGCTTTTACAAACGCACGTTTGGAAAGTGATCTGTGAATTTCTCCTAACCCCTTCGACCAGTGTTTTTTGGCCAGGGATTGGAAGCCTGGATACATCAACGATTCAATCGTGTCGCGAATGCTGATGTCTGTCCAACGGTATCCAGATCGCGATAACGCCAACACGGCATTCGGGCCGCACTCGACACCGCCGTCGATCATGCGAGTAAAGTGAACGCCGAGAAACGGAAACGAAGGATCTGGAACCGGATAAATCAAGTTCCGGCAAAGACGTTTGGCGTCGTCAGTCAGTTCGTAGTATTCGCCGCGAAACGGTACGATGCGAACGTCGTTTAATTCGCCAGCCTTATCCGCATCATGACGTTGATCCGTGATGCAGCTTCGATAAAGCCGATCGCTGTGGAGTCCACCGCAGTTAATCAGACGACGGCACTGGATCGATTGGCCTTTGCTTGATGTCAAACAAAGCACGTCGCCAGCTTGCTTGACGTTAGCGACTCGAAACTGAAATCGAATCGTCGTTCCAGCCGCCCGGATGATGTCAGCCAAGTACCGACAAACCTTGGCGTAATTGACAATTCCCGTTTCGGGAACATGCAATGCAGCGATGCCTGCGGCGGACGGTTCCAATCGTCCTAATGCGGCCGAATCGATTCGTTCAAAGCGGACATTGTTTTCACGACCACGCTTTGCGATCTTTTCAAGTTGGTCCAGTTCCGCTGATGTCGTAGCGACGATCACTTTGCCACATCGATCCCAAGAAATTTGATGTTGGTCGCAGAACGCTTCCATCAACGCTTTTCCACGTCGACACAGAATCGCTTTTTGGGATCCCGGTTTGTAGTAGATGCCCGAATGCAGAACCCCCGAGTTATGGCCGCTTTGATGCAAGGCGACTTCCCGCTCGGCTTCCAGAAGAGTGATTTGAGCACCCGGAAAACGATTTTGCAGCTTGCGAACCGTTGCAAGTCCTACAATTCCACCGCCAACGACGGCGATGTCGGCAACGCCAAGTTCAGCTTTCAAGGATTTCGTTCGTTGAATCGTCATGATGGATGCGATTTGAGCACCTCAACGACCTGCAAACCACCCGTGCAAATCGGCAAAATCAGTGCATTCGAACTTGATACTTATTCTGGGGGTCGTCGCGAGGTTCGATGTGCCAATCAGACGCAATAAGTTGACATAAATTTTCGTATGGCAACCCATCTTATATCGATCCCGATTGACGAAATCTCCTTGGGCGTGTCGTGCTCTCGTCCAATCGTTGATGAATCGGACGTCTTGCTGGTTGGTGCAAATACTCGGATCACCGAACACGTCATCAGCGGTTTGCGCGACCGCGGGATCAATTCGATCGAAGTGGATCCACGCGACGTCGCTTCGCTGAAGGGCGTCAAGCGTGTTAAGCGGAAAAAGATCCTCGATAGTCGCCAATCGAGGGCGGCGATGCTGAGCCGGCCGCTGAAGAATAGGTTGGTCAATCGTTTTGAAGAATGCCTCAACCCAGAACGCGGCAAGGTGATTGAAGCACGTCTGATGGAAGCGTCAAAGCAGATCGATCTCATCAGAAACCAACTGTGTACTCAATCGCTTCGAAGCGTTTCGTCATTGGTAAATCTATCGGACCAGTACGTTGATTCGTTGGTCGATGATCAAGATCACGCCGTCGGAATTTTAGGCAGTTCGCTGGAAGACGAGCAACTATCGCGACGTAGCACTCGGTTATCGGTTCTGGGAATGGCCGTCGCAGCAGAGGTTGGGCTCAATGGTCACAAAACCATCGAAGTTGGCTTGACGGGTTTACTGCATGACATCGGCTTGATGGTCATGGACCAGTCACTGCGTCAACCATACGAATGGATGAGCGATGATGAGCGGTGGGAATATCAAAAGCATCCTCTGGTCGCTGCCGCATGTGTCAAGAACATGATGGAAGTACCGCACAACGTTTTACTCGCGATGACCCAATTGCATGAACAGTGCGACGGAACTGGTTTTCCACGCGGTTTACGAAAGTCTCGCATTCATCATTACGCAAGAATCCTGAACGTGGTTGACAGCTACTTGTCGTTGACGTCGCGTTCTTGCCACCGTCCGGCGTTGGTGCCGCACGATGCACTCGCTTTCATCCTGCACCAAGCGGCCAAGGGCATCTTTGATCCCGAAGTGACTCGAGCGTTCCTAAGAGTCGAATCGTTGTTTCCCCTGGGCTGTCAAGTCGAACTGAGTAACGGTGAAGCGGCGACTGTCATCCGTCGTCCAAAAACCGGATTCAGTGAACCGGTTGTCTCCGATTGCGACGGTAACCGAATCGAACTCGAAAACGCGGATGTCAGAATTGTGCGTCCGATTATCAATGACGACTCGGCGGCCGTTCGGATGACACAAGAACTGATGAAAGAGATTCAATGGTCACCGCCTACGCCTGTCTTCGCCGAAGCGACTGCTACATGAGCCCAAATACCGCATCACGCGGCCGCTGAAGTTTCGGGACCGAAATGCGATCTGCCGGAACCGCGTGACGCAGGTTCCGGCAGATCGCATCGGTCGATTTTCCACGGGTATGCTTAGGACAAATCTATTCAGCCTGTGGACGTTTTGGTAGATCCCCGCCTGGCGTGCCGATATTCTTTGGTTCTGACCTTCGGCCACCTTTTTGTCCCATCTTTGACATCGCCGACTGCATTTCTTCTAGCGATACCGAGCCGTCTTGATTCGCATCAACTCGACCGAGGCGGCTTTGCATCCGTTCAGGAATCTCTTCGCCCGACAGCTTTCCGTCTCCGTCGCTGTCACGTTTTTCAAAGAACTTGGCCATCATCGCGGGATCACGCTGCCCGTCTGCTTTACCGGCCCCCTTGCCTTCCCCTCGTTTGCCTTTCCCCTGTTTGCCTTTGCCTGCTTTTCCTTCACCACGTTTTCCCTTGCCTCGCATGCCGTCTTCCTGCGGCCCACCATCGCGTTTTCCACCACGCCGCATCTCGCCATTGGATGCACCCGATCGGCCCATGCCGCGACCGCTTGGCATCAATTCCCGAATCGAAAGAGAGCCATCGCCATCTTTGTCGAGCGTCATAAGCTGAGTCGAGGCATTTTGGATTTCTTGGGCACTGATGGTTCCGTCGGAATTGGCGTCCAGTGCAGAGAACAACGGGGCCGGCATTCGCCTCGATCCCGCTTCGCCGCCTTGTCCGCGATCACCACCCTTTCCACGGCGACCGGAGCGATCTTCTGGCGGAGCAGCGGTAACCGCCGAAGCAATCAAGCCAGCTGCAAACAGAGAGGCGATGCTGGTTCGGGATAGTAGGTGTCGCATGGTAGGAACTCCAATGTGCGAAAGGTGGTAGTCGTTGAGATGTCAGAAACGTTGTTCCGATGCTGATACAACCGCACCGATCACCATAGGTTCCGAAAATTCTTTCAGAATGCTCGACAAACCACAGACGCCCAAAAATCAGCTATCGACGCACGTTTCCAAGAACCTTGCCAATCGATGGAAATCGCAGTTAGGTTCAATAAACCGAACCTTGGTCACCAACGTCTCCGGATCCACCAATTCCTCAAACGGAACGTAACGCAAATCCAACTGGCCCGACACCGAAACCATCACACCATTAAGCTTCTCTTCCACCAAAGCACGATACGCTCCCACGCCAAGTTGCGAACCCAGCATTACGTCATAAGCATGCGGCGGGGCACAGCGGGCTTCGTAACCCATTTGCAAACCGTTGACCTTACGAGTCTTGCCGGTGCGTTCGTTGTAGCGATCGGCCAACAAACGCGACATGATTGAACACAAATTAATGCTTGCGATATTGATGTGCCCATGATCGTCTCGCGTGACGCCTTCCAGATACTTGGTCGGCAAGTATTCCGCCATACCTTCGGCAACCACGATCGTTCCGTATTCACGCCCTTCTCTTTCGCGGGCCAACATCATGTCGACCATGCGATCGATCACGCGGTCCATGGCCATCACCTTACGCTTTTCGCCTGTTTCCGAATTGACGACTTCTTCTTCGGCAAGCGAACCGGCAACGTCTTCAACACTCAAAACCATTGACGCCTCACCGGCGATCGCCGCACCGTAGGCTAGCCAACCGGCACTTCGGCCCATCGCCTCACACAAAAAGTAAGCACGGCCGGCAGCCGCGTCGTAATTCAAATTCCGAATTTCTTCAGCCAACGTTTCAACGGCGGTAAAGAAACCGAAGGTGAAATCGATGCCGGAATAATCATTGTCAATCGTTTTGGGCAAATGAACGATCGGAAATTTCCGAGAACCGGCAGGCAGCAGATCTTGGAATAGTTTCAGCTTGTTGGCCGTTTTCAACGTGTCATCGCCACCAATCGAAATTAACGCGTCGACTTCCAAACTGCATAGACCTTCGTACACACGGCGAAGCGGTGCAACTAGCTCGGGGTCTTCCAAGTGCTCCGGTGCACTGACGTGTTTCCCTGGGTTCGTGCGAGCGGTGCCAATCAAGATCCCGCGACTGCAACGCATATTGGTCAGCGTATCCTGTGTAAAACGAATGTAATCCTTGCCCTCGGCAAGCGGACCGGCCGCCGTGTACTCGGCCAAGCGGCTGTACCCGTGCTTGATACCGAATACCTGAGCACCTTCTTCGAGGAACGAAAATGCAGCAGTCGAGATGACCGCGTTGGCCGCCGGAGCTGGACCACCTGCAAAGAGAATGGCAACGCGTTTAATATCGCGTGGAGCGTTTTCAGGCATAGTTTCGTGTGAAGATGTAAGAGTAATCTTTGGGCGTCATAACGCATCAAATTGTAGCGCAAATGCGATCATCTGGGCAGGGGACAACGCTGCGCCCAAGGGTTCGCCACCAGAGTATTTGCGCAGGTTTTCTAAGGAAAGTTCGTGATGTTTTCATTGGAAAGCTCTTCCACAAGATTTAGCTAGACCTCCGAATCGAATTTCTTAACATCAAGCAAAGCGAAAGTAAACGAAGCGAACCAAACGCAATCACGCCGTAAAGTTTTACGCAAAGATCACACGTTCCGCCCAGCCTTCGCATCTGATTTCCTTCTCACCAGATGCATCAGGATCAGTCGCGTAAAGGATCAGCCGCGTAAAGATCTCAGTGCGAACAACAAGCTGCCCAACGCAACTCGATCAAGAAGGTCGATCAATTTCAGCAGGGCAAATCAGTTTTTCGAATTGGAAACCGTATCGCCGTAGCGAAGCTCGCGTAGAGCTTCGGCGATTGCAGGGAAACCCAGCGCCTACCCGGCGAACGCAACTTACTGACGCCACCCCAAAAGAAAAAAACTGATCGAACCTGGAACCAGGGCAAATCACCTTTTCACCTTGGGAGCTTTCCCCATTGTCGCTCGGCTCTCCGAGCCGATAGCGCTACTAACAGGCAGCGATCCTAGCCGGCTCCGCTAACGGCTCGGAGAGCCGAGCGACATTGTTTTGGCGTATCGGTCAGGGCAAATCAGTTTTCAAACTGGAAACCGCATCGCCGTAGCGAAGCTCGCGTAGAGCTTAGGCGATTACAGGGAAACCCAGCGCCTACGCGGCGAAAGCAACTTACCGACGCCACCCAAGCTTGAGAAAGTGATTTGCCCATCGCGGTTTCAGTAACCCCCGTCCAAACCGACCACAGGCGCGTGCGAACCTGCAAACCAGTTGCGGAGCCATCGAAAAGAATTTCAGAAAACTTGTCCAAACCGACTCACCGAACCTTTCGCCGCAAACGCCCAGTTGCTATCCTACCGCCGCGGGATGGAGCAGCCCGGTAGCTCGCGAGG
>CAYVAN010000198.1:8217-8444 GCA_964449225.1 uncultured Rhodopirellula sp. | reverse complement strand
CCGTTGGACCACTCGGTCGGAGTTGACGTCCAGGCACCTTCCAATCCACTGGTAATGGTGTCCCCCGCATTGCCGCTGCCGTGGGAACTGATCCATCCAAGCCCCTGTTCTTCCAGATTGGCAGCTTCCGGTTCAGGGCCAACAAATTCACCTGGATCCGCCGCACCGTGGGCCTTACCAAAGGTGTGGCCACCGGCGATCAGAGCAACGGTTTCCTCGTCGTTCAT
>CAYVAN010000198.1:6595-8203 GCA_964449225.1 uncultured Rhodopirellula sp. | reverse complement strand
CGGATATCTTTCGCGGCGGCGATGGGATCGGGCTTACCATTGGGGCCTTCTGGGTTGACGTAGATCAGGCCCATCTGGACAGCCGCAAGTGGATTTTCCAATTCCCGATCGTCTTTGTAACGCTTATCACCCAACCATTCGGTTTCCGGTCCCCAATTGACATCAAGTTGTGGTTCCCAGACGTCTTCACGCCCTCCGGCGAAACCCATGGTTTCAAAACCCATTTCTTCCAAAGCTACATTTCCGGCCAAGACCATCAAGTCCGCCCAGGAGATTTTCTTGCCGTACTTTTGTTTGATCGGCCAAAGCAACCTACGGGCCTTGTCCAGATTCCCATTGTCGGGCCAGCTATTCAAAGGCGCAAACCGCTGCGTTCCATATCCCGCACCGCCTCGACCGTCCGTCACGCGGTAAGTTCCCGCGCTGTGCCAAGCCATGCGAATGAACAGAGGTCCATAGTTGCCATAATCGGCTGGCCACCAATCCTGAGACGTCGTGAGCAACGATGCGAGATCTTCTTTGACCGCGGCCAAGTCTAACGTTAAGAATTCGGCGGCATAGTCAAAGCCCTGCCCCATCGGGTTACTCTTGGCCGAGTTTTGATGCAGGATTTGCAGGTTCAGTTGGTTGGGCCACCAGTCACCGTTGCCGTAGGAACCGGCTGCCGTGTTTCGGGCATTGACGTCCATTTGCGATCCCATCACCGGACACTTGCCGGCCGAGCCGGTCTTTTCTGCGGATGAAGTGATCGTAAAGGTGTCTTGAGCGACGGTGGGGCTCACAATGCACGCAAGCGCAAAGCAAGCTGCTATGCGAATATCGCGGAAGTTTCGGGTCATGGTGTCTCCAAAGAATTTTTTCAATCGACGTCCTCAACAAAACGAACGTTGGACGATCGAATCCCCCTCAGTTTCGTCGATTTCGCTCCATTGAGCAAATGAATTCTGTGGATCATTGCCATGCACACAACGCATCCAATGGGGAAGCCAATTCGGTGATCAAGAAAGAACACCCAATGCCGCTTTATTTCAACTGAAACGGTCTCGATCGCGCGTGAATCAAACCCGAATTCACTGAACCGACGTTCGAATAAAAGATCACCCCAGGATGACTAGTTGCTTCGCTTTGCTTGCAACAACTTACCCTGGGGTTATCGTTATTTGATGATGGTGGTGTGTCGGCTGAACACACCCACGGCGATCTGGATCACATGTTGATCTCGAATCCCTTGCGGTATTCTCGCGCGAGGAAACCGTTGGCTTGATCATCGCCAATGACTTCACGCTTAATGGGATCCCACTTCAGTTCGCGACCTAAACGCATTGCGATGTTGGACAGGTGGCAAATTTCTAACATTCGGTTGTGCGACCACACGTCAGCAATTGGTTGCTTGCGTGATTTAATTGCTCCGACAAAGTTCGCCATATGGCTGGTTAGCTCTCCGCCATAAACGTCCTCTAATGCACCTTCGGGAAGTGGATTATCGATCAAATCCTCGACAGGCTTTCCGACAATCTTGCCGCGGTTCACAAAGAAGCGACCTTCGGTGCCTTCAAACAAGATGCCATTGTCACCTTCGCTGGTAATGATCATCTCGACATCATCGGG
>CAYVAN010000198.1:3382-6585 GCA_964449225.1 uncultured Rhodopirellula sp. | reverse complement strand
GGCATATCCACTTGCACTGTGAATTTCGTCGCTTCGTTGTACTGATCATTAACCACTGGATATCCATCTTTGTGCTCTACTGGAAGCGTGAAGTCGAGCGGCTTGATCAACGACGCACCTTTCACGTTTCCATTACTCCTTTGGTTCGGGTCACTCGCTCCAATCGCCCAGCATGCGATGTCGACGTGGTGCGCACCCCAGTCGGTCATTTTGCCACCAGCGTAGGCATGCCAATTGCGGAATGCATAGTGGCAATTGCTGTAAAGCGGCACACCGCCACCGTAACCTTCCCGCATTTCAGGCAAAGCGCGGTAGTCTGTCTTGGGGGCAGGGCCAAGCCATAAATCCCAATCTAATTCAGCGGGAACATCAGCGACCGGAATCACGGGTGATGGACGTAGCCCATTAATTCCACAGGTGACCTTTTGGACCTTGCCGATGCGTCCCTGTTTCACCATTGCGACTGCTTGAAGGAATCGTTGTTCGCAGTCGGATCGCTGCATCGTACCGACCTGAAAAACTCGACCAGTCTGGGCGACAATTTTCTCGATCAACTTACCCTCGTCAATCGTCAACGTCAGTGGCTTTTCGCAGTAGACATCTTTGCCCGACAGCATTGCTTCGACCGCAACCTTTGTGTGCCAGTGATCGGGAGTAGCGATTAAGACTGCATCGATATCATCACGATCGAGAACTTTTCGATAGTCTCGATAACCTTCTGGTTTCTTGCCCTGCTTCTCTGCCGTTTTTTCGATATTCTCGCCCAACACCCTGGAATCGGCATCAGCGAAGGCAGCAAAGTCAGCGAACTTGCCTGCTTGGCTGGTAATGAGCGCTCCCTGATTACGAAGCCCAATCGTTGCGAAGACCAAACGATCATTAACCGACGTTTGCCCAACTGCGTCTGAAGCGACTAACGCGCCTGAAGAGACAAACTGGGCACCCAATGGCAACGATGCCCCGGTAGCAGCAACGCTTTTCAGAAAACGACGTCGATCGGGTTGGCGGTAACTTGACATGTGATTTTGCACTCGCTCTGGATGCTAAGAAATATCTTGGAAGGTTCGGAGGATGTTCGTATTTTAACAACACTTACGATTCGTATTTATCCCTTGGCACGTCGTCCGGAACAATTCTGGGAGAAAACACGTCAACACCGCGATTGCAACCCAATATCCGGCTCATTGGCATTTCAATCGCCTGAGCAAACATCCGCCACAGGTGGCACGCCTTACCGAGGCTAGCCCCCAACTCATTTGGACCAAGTAGAATTGCACTGAGCAAGCCTTAAAATCGAGGCTCGAATTAGGAAGCGTTTGGTCCGGACACACCTCGACCGCCCTCGGCAATTTTCCGGATCGCCTCGGGAAGTGCTGAACATTCTAATTCAAAAACTCTGGCTGCCAAGGAATCTGCGGAATCTCCCGGTTTAACGTCGCAAGTCTTCTGAAGAACGATGGGGCCATTGTCGTAGTGATTATCGACATAGTGGACGGTACAACCGCTGACTTGAACTCCGCGATCAATCGCAGCCTGATGCACTCTGCTTCCGTACATCCCATCGCCACCAAAGGCGGGCAGCAATGACGGGTGAATGTTGATGACCTTGTTTTCAAAGGCATCAGGAATCATCACATGTTTTAAAAACCCTGCCATCACCACCAACTCAATTCCCGCCGCCGTGCAAGGATCGAACATCGCCCGGCTGTAACTTTCGTCGGTTGATTGCCTTGTCTTCGGAACGACGATTGTTTCGATTCCAGCTTCCTTGGCGATTTGAACGCCGCGAACCTTTGCACTGCTGCTGATCACCAAGCGAATATCGATCGGCAGATCAGGTTGGGCAATTAGATTCGACAGTGTTCTACCACCACCGCTTAAGAACACAGCCGTGGGAATAGCTTTCTGATTCAAGATTGACCTTCATTCGATTTGCGAACAAACACACGACCGTACTCGTTTTCGACCGGATCAACGCTCGGTAACGTCGCAAGCGTCACTGCATCGGCTAGTGTCTCGTTTGCGATTTGAGCACCGTGTTCCTTGATCGCCAACATCACTTCGTCCATGTCGGTTTCGACAGCAACTTCGATCCGATCCAAGTACTCGCACTGGATTTCCTTGCGTTGATTTTGAATCGTTCGAATCAAGTCCTTCGCGACGCCTTCTCGCCTAAGTTCATCGGTGACTTCGGTGTTCAGCACGACAACGCAGCGACTCCCTTGGGCGGCTGCCCAACCTTCGCGAGCCTGCAAACGTACTTCGATATCTTGGTCATCCAAGTCGACCGATCCACCCGGCAAATCCAGCGTAACTTTTCCATCACGCTGCATTGCTTGAAGCAGTTCGTTGCCATCCGCTTCGGCGAGCGATTTTTTCACAGCCGGAATCTGCTTACCGACTTTAGGACCGAGTCGCTTGAAATTGGGAACAACCGTGTATTGAACGTACTTATCCGCTTCGGTCGTATAGTCCACGGTCTTTACGTTCAATTCTTCCTTCACCAAATCATCATGCTGCTTGAGCCAATCGATACGCGAATCATCCGTCAGAACAACTTCGACTTGAGCCAGCGGCAAACGCACCTTCAGCTTGGCTTCGGCTCGCGCCGCACGCCCCATCGATGCAATTTCGCGTAGCAAGTGCATCGATTCGGATAATTCTGGATCAATCCGTTCTTGAATTACCTTCGGATAATCACACAAATGAACGCTGCTTAGCACCGAATCGCCAAACGGACTGGTCAGGTTCTTCCACAACGTTTCAGATAAAAACGGAACAAACGGAGCGACAAGTTTGGTGACTTCTAACAAACTTTCGTACAACGTCCAATAAGCATCGTTTTTGTCTTGCGAATCCGTGTCCTTGGCCCAGAACCGATCGCGACTTCGACGGACAAACCAATTGCTCAGTCCGTCGACCAACCCGGTAATCGCACGGCAGGCATTATAGTTATCCAATGCATCCATCCGCTCGGTCACCGTTGCGATCGTCTGGTTCAATTCCGACAAAATCCATCGATCGATTTCACTACGCTCGCTCGCGTTACGATATCCAGGCGCTGATGACAACGAAGATGGCGAGAGCTGATCGTCAGCATCGGCGGCACCGGTTGGATCAAAGCCATCGATTTCGGCGTAAATGGTAAGGAAGCTAAACACGTTCCAAAGTCGCAGCAGGAATTCAGGAATCGAATCCTTGAT
>CAYVAN010000198.1:0-3372 GCA_964449225.1 uncultured Rhodopirellula sp. | reverse complement strand
CGGTCCAAGGAGTTTGCTTGCTGAAGAAGAACCAACGCAGCGCATCGGCACCGTACTTGTCAAAAATCTCGTTAGGCTCGCGGAAGTTTTTGTCTTTCTTCGACATCTTTTTTCCGTCTTCGCCCAACATCAAACCCAGCACGATGCAGTTGCGAAACGGATGCGGATAATCAAGCTGGGGTGTTTTCAATTCGTCGGTCGCGGCGATTGAACTGTGATTCTTTTCGATTGCGTCGGGCGAATCCTTGCCAAACAACATCGTGCTGATTGCCAACTGGCTATAGAACCAGCCGCGCGTTTGGTCTAACGCTTCACTGATAAAGTCAGCTGGGAACTGGTCGTGGAAACGATCAGCGTTCTGGTGGGGATAACCCCACTGCGCGAACGGCATCGCACCGCTGTCGTACCAACAATCGATCACTTCGGTCACTCGCTTCATCCTTGCACCTTCGGCAAACGGCGAAGCGTAGGTGACCGCGTCGATGTATGGCTTGTGGACTCGCAAGTCATCAACCAGTTCGGGGTTGTCTTTTTTAGCCTTTGCCCAAACTTCGGTGCCCTGGACGCCCGGCTTGGCCAACAATTCGTCGTAGCATCCGATCGCTTCCATTTGTCCTGTTTCTTGGCAAACCCAGATCGGCAGTGGCGTTCCCCAGAACCGTTCGCGCGACAGGGCCCAGTCGACGTTTGATGCTAAGAAATTACCGAAACGACCGTCTTGGATGTGACCAGGTTGCCAGCCAATCTTTGCGTTGTTGGCCAGCATTTCGTCCTTGAACTCGGTCGTGCGAACGAACCAGCTTTCGCGAGGGTACTGGATCAACGGATCCTCGCTCGCTCGCCAACAAAATGGGTAGTCGTGAAGGTATTGTTCCAAAAGCAGAAGACGCCCGCTTTCTTTCAGCTTACGCGAGATCGGTTTGTCGGCGTCTTTGACCCAAACTCCTTGCATTTCAGCAAACGCGTCGGTGAATTTACCGTCGGGGCCCACGGCACAGAGCAGTTCGGGGCCGTCACCATCGACGAATTGCTTCTGTTGATCAATCAGAACATCGTAATCGACTTCACCAAACGCGGGCGCTTGATGAACGATTCCACTGCCGGATTCTGTGGTAACGAAGTCCGCTGCAACGACTCGCCAATACTTTGCTTGGCTTTCGCCACCGACAAGTTTGCCAACCGGGTCACCGGTCGCCCGATGAAAGTCAGAAAACGGTGGTTCATATCGCTGACCGATCAGAGACTCGGCTGAAATGGTTTCGATGACCGGCAATTCTCGCTTCAACTTCGCGGCGATCGTTTCCACTAGCGCCGATGCAAGCACGAGTTCTTTTCCAGTTTCTTCATCTTTAACAACTGAATACTCCACCGCTGTTGGATGAACCGCCGCGTACATGTTGCTGGGCAACGTCCACGGCGTCGTGGTCCAAACCACCAACGAACGACCTGGATGGTCGACTAAGGGAAACAGCACATAAACGCTGGGATCGGCAACTTCGCGGTATCCCTGGCCGACTTCGCCGGCCGACAATGCGGTCCCACCCTGGGCCCACCACCAAACGATCTTGTGCCCCTGATAAAGCAGACCACGATCAAACAGAGTCTTTAGGCTCCACCAAACCGATTCGACGTAACTTTGGTGATAGGTAACGTAGGCTTCTTCCAGATCAACCCAGAACCCCAATCGCCGTGTCAGCGTTTGCCACTGCTGCATGTACCGCCAAACGCTCGATTGGCATTTTTGAATAAACGGCTCGATCCCGTAGGCTTCGATTTCCTCTTTACTGTGGATACCCAATTCCTTGCCGACTTCGACTTCGACTGGTAATCCATGCGTGTCCCAACCGGCTTTGCGTTCGCAACGATAGCCCTGCATGGTTTTGTAGCGAGGAAAGACGTCCTTGATGCTACGAGTCAAACAGTGCCCCGGGTGCGGCATTCCATTGGCCGTCGGCGGTCCTTCGTAGAACACAAACTGAGGCCCGCCCTTTCGACGGTCAAGCGATTGTTGGTAGATCCCATTGTCTTCCCAAAAATCCAGGATTTCCTTTTCCAGCTTGGGAAATTGAGGGCTACCGGCGGGGGCACGAAGGGGGCTGACCGAAGCAGACATGGGCAAAATGATGATGAAGAGTGGTGGTGTCGAAATGCTAAATTTTTGATTCGACGATTGTACGTTGCCAAGGCCGATTTACGTAGGCCGACACCAGCATTGGTCCTGGTGGTCAAAAACGCTGCTTTCTTGCTATCCTGCTGAAATCTGAAAAAAATTCACTCGCAAGTCGTCCGTTTCTCCTACGCCCAGCCAGTCACTTTGTCCGCCGATACACGAACCCAGTCGGATCAAAGCCCGGCAAAACAAGACCAAGCGAATCATTCTCCGCAAAGCGAATCGATAGAATCCGCCAAAATTTTGGTCGGCGTTTGCACGCTCAATGAAGCGAAGAATATCGAATTACTGATTCAGCAGATTCGGGACACGGTTCCGGAGGCTGATATCCTGATCGTGGACGATGATTCCGAAGACGGCACCGCAGGGATTGTGTCAACGCTCGCTGAATCGGACACCAAAATCCGCTTGAATGTTCGCAAGCAACGCGGGCTCGGTGGTGCGATTCGCCACGCGATGATCGCTGCCATCAAGGGTGACTATGACCTATTCATCAACATGGATGGTGACCTCAGTCATTCGCCATCTGATTTGCCTGCAATCCTGAACGCCCACCTGGGCCGCGACGACATTGATGTTGTCATCGGATCACGCTACGTCGCCGGTGGCAGGATCGATGGCTGGCCGCTGCATCGTCGTTGGATGAGCCGATTGGTGAACCGATTTGCGACGATGTGCTTGGGGCTGCCGGTGAATGATTGCAGCGGTTCAATGCGTTGTTACCGAGTATCCTCGCTGCAAAACGCATCAGCAACGGACTTACAATCCAATGGCTATTCAGTCTTGGAAGAAATTTTAGTGGCAATGCATCGTGGTGGTGCAACGATGGCGGAGGTTCCGATCACGTTTACCGATCGAACTCATGGCGAAAGCAAACTGACCGTTCGCGAAGCCATTCGATCAATGATTCACATGGTAAAGCTGGCAATTCAGTAGACTGCGTTCTAGTCGCGACGTTTCCCGCCGCCTTTACGCTTACCGATGCCGCCTTTTTTGCCGCCGTATCCGCCCTTTTCGCGACGTGGACCGCCGGACCGACCACCGCCTGACCGACCACCACCTGAACGTGGGCCGCCCGTATCGCGACTGATTCGCAATTGCTTGCCCATTACCCTGGTTTGTTCCAACGTCTTCAGCGCGTCGGCAGGCATTTTTTCGGGCAAATCAACGGTGGTAAAGTTGTGTTCGATACTGATCTGTCC
>CAYVAN010000197.1:0-8475 GCA_964449225.1 uncultured Rhodopirellula sp. | reverse complement strand
GATTCGAACCTCTAACCTTCGGTTCCGTAGACCGATGCTCTATCCAATTGAGCTAGGGGTGCGGGCGGGTTTTGCTCGCTTGGGAGGGACTTTAGCAAACCGTTATGATGGACGCTAGGGCTGTGGGGCTGGTTCGCTGTTTCTAAGCTGGTTTTCTTGGTTTTGAAGTGACCATGTCGGTTATGCGGCTTTTGAAAGTGAGTTTGCCGATCGCAAACGGGTGGTGAAAGCCGTCGCCGTTAGTGGTGGTTTTGGCGTTCTTGCCCTTTTCGAGCTCGAGCTTAGGTACGTTTGAATCAGTGGCATGAGGTCGCGAAGTCGGCCTTCAGATTGATGGGCAAGGTCTTTAATCGTTTGAGTCGAAAATTTTACGAGTCGCCCCTTGGATGTAAAGTTTTGCAATTCGACAAATCGGCGAATTTGTTCCTGGCTGAGCGGCCGTAAGTCTAGCTGCCTGCTAGCACTCGACAATGCTGAAAACCTAGATGGCGCGACCGCTTGGATCCATTGAATTTGATCACTTTGCATCGCCAAGTCACTGACCGTCGCTGACGAGGTCGCTCGATCGAGCAAAAACACGACTCGGTGTTGTAGTTGATCAATCGGGCATGGAAGTGACGATTGCGGAGCCTGAGTCGATCGAACGCAGCGGTAGATGAATTCGATGGGGAGATCACCAAAACCTTGATACCGAAGAAGTGCATGAAACAGGGTCGTTGTTCCGCAGCCACGCGGGGAAACCAACTTGGCTGTTGATTCTCCACTTTCAACAAAATCCTCGATCAACGCGATTGCATGTTGCTGGTTCGGTGCGAGGATCGTTTCGGAAACGGGCATGGATGACTTTGATGTTGAGGCCCCGCTTCGGGTGCAGGGTAAATCAGTTTTTCACTTTGAGTGTTCAACATTGTCGCTCGGCTCTCCGAGCCGATAGCGTTTCTTCGAGCCGATAACGCTGTCGGCTCGGAGAGCCGAGCGCCATTGGCCAGCAGGAAAATCTGATTTGCCCTGGTGGCTGCGGGGGCTGATTGCTTGCGGGTAGTGGCGGCTTGCCAGTAAGATCGGCGGTCAAAGCGGACAACTTGAAGTTGCCAATGCTTGCCCCTCCATCTTCGTCTTTTCGTGAAACTGATTCGATGACTCGACGTTATTTCTGCAAAGACATTCCCTTAGCGGGCGGGCTGGTGTCGCTTTCCAGTGAAGAAGCCACCCATGCCAGCCGAGTGATGCGCGCCAGGGTTGGGGATTCCATTACTTTGTTTGACGGTCAAGGGAATGAATCGCCAGCAACGATTGAATCGTTGGGGCGGTCAGAGTGCGTTTGTAAGTCTGATGCGGCTACCAGGGTGACTCGCATGCCACCGGTGGAGTTGCATCTTGGTGTGGCTTTGCCAAAACCCGATCGGGCCAAGGAGTTGATCGAGCGTTTGACGGAACTGGGTGTCGCCAGTGTGACGCCAATCACAGCTGACCGGACTCAGCGTGCCGCGTCGCCATCTTTGATCCATAAGTTGAAACGAGTGGTAATCGAAGCCTGTAAGCAGTGCGAAAGAAATGTGCTGATGCGGATTGAAGACCCGATCGCTTCCACTGATTTTTTTCTATCTGCGAAACAAGGTTCACATCCAAGCCGACGCGTGATCGCACACCAGGGCAAAGACTGCTTGTCTCGATCGGATTTGGAAGCGGACGCGTGTATTTTGTTTGCAGTCGGTCCCGAAGGCGGGTGGACCGATGACGAAGTCACGTTGGCGGAAACCAACGGGTTTGAGCGAATCAGTTTGGGGCAAAGGATTTACCGAATCGAGACCGCTGCGGTGGCTCTGGCGTCAGCACTGGTGACGCGGTGACGCGTGGCCAACGCGATGAGGTGATGGCGTGATGAGTTGATGACGGAATGGTAGAACGGACGACGAAACCTCATCGCGAATAGCAACTTCCGATTAGCATGCGTGAACCCATCTGTCAGGTGTTTAAGCCGCTTAAAAACGCATGTCAAACATCCGTTCAAGAGATGCGTTTCAGATTTGAATTGACGTATACTCGATTCAGCAGGAGGACTTCTTTCGACGAAAACTGATCGCTCCGCAAAAAATTGCTAGAGAAATAAAAGCGCCTGGTTCAGGGACAGCGATCGCCACTGGATTACCGAGGTATCTGATCCCCAGGAATTCACTTGTGACGTTTAACGCATTGGAACTCCTTCCGTTGGAAGCTAGTTCTTGCCCAAGGAACGCGTTTGTGCCATCGAATTGAATTGTCTGTGGCACCTGAAAGCTGAAATCGTAGAAAAAAGTCGCATTGGTCACCTGGTCGGTGATCGACAATTCCCGGGGTTCCCAAACGTTTTCTCCCACTTGGTCAACCTCACCTAAGTATTCGACCTCGTAGGTAACGAGGAACGGATTTGAAGTGCGGTCCTCGAAGAGGCCGCCGGTATTCTGCAATCCTGCGAAACGCCCTTGTACGCCGATCGAATTAGCATCGTCGAAAAACGCAGTAAAGTCGCGGAAGCCGCTATCATTCATGTCGGGGAAGAAGCGTATCGTTCCCGCCTGTTCGCTCGGTTGAAATCGGCCATTGGTCCACGACATGGCGAACCCGTGTTCAATATCGCCGCCCGGGGTTCGAGAAAAACCGATTCGAGCGATTTCCTGACCAAACACAAATGAATCCAGGGTGAACTGCAATTGGCTTTGGATGGCTAGACGATCGCCAACCCCAAAGGTCATTCCAGGAAACGAGTCCAGTACACCGCTAGAAAAGTAGACGGGGCCATTTGGGTCAGGTGGAACACCATCCCGTGCGGGATGAATGACGCGTCCCACACCGGACGGGTCTATGTCCAAGTATCCGGATCCTACCCAGCCTGGATTGTCGACAAGTCGTCCGGCTTGATTTCCTTCATTGGTTGTATAGTTAAATTGAAAGCTAACCGTCTCCGCTGCAATTCCGATGGATGATGTCAGTGGGAAAGCAATTGCAGTAAACAACGACAAACGAATACACATTTTTAGCATTTTATATTCCTAGTATTCTCGACAATGGATTCTACACGTTGATGACTTCTGCTCCGTGTTAAGGCATGGTTTTTCCTTTGACTTAGTTTTTACAATTAGTGATGCCGAAGAAAAGTGTCCCGTCATGTCTATCAGCAATCGGCTGCAATCTTTGTTGCGTGGTACGATTCGTTCCAAGCCGTTTTGCACCATGGGTTACTTTTCTACTTGCCTGATTCGCTGAGAAGTTGATTTTTGCGGCTTGCATTTTTAGTTACTTTGTTGAGGGCACTGTTGCCTTTTCTAGCATCGGTCGCACCTTGAAAGACGTAACGCGATAGGAAGCCTTTTTGTTTGGCACGCCGGTAAACTGGTCACCTGCTCTGCGCCCAAATCCGACGTAGCCCATTGGATTCATGGGATGGTTGGTTTGCGTCACCAGCTTTCCGTTGAACGTGGACCGAGTGCTGTTGGCTGTTATTTCGATCTGCAATTTTCCTTCACGCGGTATTTTGAACAATCGCTCTTCGTGATAGTTTGCGCCAGCAAGTCGCTCGCGCGGGAGATTATCCTGCATGATCATCGGATACCCGGGGCTGTATCGCAGTGATCGCCCAATGGCCTCGGATTGCAGAGCACCGGGCTGAACTGGGCCAACGAACAACGCAACTCCGTAGGGGTCTGCGTCACATTCGTTTTGCTGCACTGTCATTTCGACCGTCATTGGCAATTCGAATCGAATTGGAAATGTCAGAAGAAGGTCATCTGAACGACAGTCAGAAAGAAAGCTAATAGAATCACCCTCGAAGCTCACAACCTGTCGACCAAAACGATACCAAAGATCATCACTTCCGCTGATCAGCTCAACTTCTTTTCCGGCATGGAAATCATGAGCAATGTCACGAAGATGTGGAAAAGCCTCTCGGTAGAATTCAATGTTCTCGGCTTGGTGGGCAAGAGTTTCTGCTTCGTCTTTTTCAGCAGATTCAATTGCTTCACTAATTTTCTCGGCAAGCCTGGGAGCCCCCAGGTCAAACTGCTTGATGGCTTTATCGATTCTTTGGAAACGCGACTCGTCGTAGAATTGATCGCCGTTAAAGAGTTCTTGTTGTAGGACAAGCCCTGCGGCCTTCATGTCCTTATCGCCATACTGGTATATCGCAGAGAAGAACCAGACGACGCCACCAGGGAGCCTAGCCCAATTCAACCAATCGTCTGGCAAAAGTTTACTGTACTTAGTCGTTAGCTCGGCAACGCGGTCCAGATCTCCTGCGTCCCAACAAAACCTGAGAAAGATCGCCACGTCGTTCATCTGAAGACGGCGATCAAGTTTTCCATCGTTGATGGATTCCAGGTATCGAAAAAATCCATCGAGAGCTTCGGTCATACTGTGCTGCTGGTGCGTATTACCGATAAATCCGCGGTCCAGTACCAAGATCTTCAACGGAATTCCAAACATGAATTTTTGTTGCTTCGAACTTTTTGCGGCATCCATCAACTGCAGTACAAAATTCTTAGTCATTTCAGGTGACCCGCCCCAACGAGGTTGTGTGTATCTGCTCATCACCGTTGTCGCATACGTCGAGTCTGACTGTAGCGTCATCAGAAGACGGTAGAGCTGTGGAACAGAGAAGGGCGTTTCACTGTAAGTCAACTGCGTGCTCATCAACGATTTGACCAGAATGTGATCGTTCGGGTTGAGTGCAAACGCCATCATCTGATGCCGGGCACTTAAATTCGCATACTTGGAGAAAATCCTGTAGTCGCTCTCACTTACCTCGGACATGAACCCACTGCCACGCGCGTCGTCGGCGATCTTCAAATACAACATTGCAATGGCCTGATTGACAAAGTACTCATCCAAAAGCTTTGGCCGATTATCCGACGAACTGAGTTTGATTAACTCATTGAGGAGATCAAAGCGGGCGTGGTGATTCAACGCATCTTGCAAATTCAGAAAATAGAACGCCGCCCACAGACGCCTGCTTTCCAGTTCATCGTGTTGATCGAGTTCATGGAAGAAATCCGGCAGCGTTTTGATTGCCAATTTGGTCAATGCAATTCGTTTTTTGGCCGGAAACTGATTCCATCCGGCAACCGAATGTGAAATCAGTACGATTGTCGTGACCGCGCTGCACTGACGACTTTGCAATCCCTGCAGAACCTTCATTGAAACCTTCAATCGGTTCTCGTCAGTAATTTTGACGTAGGCGAGGTTAAGCAGCAGAAGAAGCGGTTCGACACTACCTGTTTTGAAACGTGAAAAAATCTGATTTTGAACATGCCAATTTGGAGTCTCCTCCATCAACAAGTCGCGAATATTTTCTTCGTAAAGATAAACGAGGCTTTCCTTCGCTTCGTCACTGTCGCTGCTATTTGCCAGATAGTCGTCTCGGACCAAGTCAAGAATTCTCTTTTGAATATCAGTTTTTTCTGCTGTTGTCGGCCCTGCACCTGATCCGTCTTCCCGCACCAACGACGTACCAAAGGGATTCTTAAAGCTCTCATCGAACCATGAGTCCTGCTCTCTTAGCGAATTGATGACCTTGCTAAAACGATCCAACGATTTGGCTTCGCTAGGTAACAATGGATCCAGTGTTGCTTGTAATTCATCATTGATGTCTGAAGGTCTTGTGAATCGAATCAATTCTCCGTACCGCCCACCTGACTCCTCGTATTGTTGATTGGCGAGTTCTTTTTCGATCCGAGCGACTTCGATCTCCGCATCGTGCTTGGCAGTGTTTACGATTGGCTGCGCCGAGTCATTGCATCCGCACAACACGGTCAAAAGAGCCAAAGTGATGCACTTATTACGTGAAAATCTAATCTTCATTAGTGGTTCAATTCTCAAGAGAAAATCCTTGATCTAATCGCTCGCAGAGTTCGTCGATTCGGTACTTGCTGCTCGCGTCGTACAGCACCAAGATCCGCGTTGGCTCTGGTCTCGAGTCTTCGAATGCCACCGACGACGGCTTGATCCGAGTGAGTGATATGATTGCTTCAGCAATGCGTTGTTCATCCGAAAACATCCATAAACCGTTGGCAATCGTTTCTCGCGAAGGTCTCGCTTCGATGAACCCAGTTTTAGATTTCCCGTCATGGCGAACGTGCAAAACAGGACCGGTCCAGCCAGGATGCCGACGGCGAGCATTAGGGGACGCTGTCGAAACATTTACTTTCAGTTCAACGTTGTACTGATCCGCAGCTTGTTGGCATCCAGCGATGACCACTTGCCACCAAGGCGATTCGTCAGGAATCGAGATTTCAATTGCGTTGACCTCCGGTGACGCAATCTTCGCCGTTGAATAGCTTTCGCCCTTTAGGTCTCTGATTTTAGCGAGGGACCGTGACAAACCACCCGGATCGCTTTCCGAATACTGGCGAGCTGGGATCGCGAGTAATGCAACGTCTTGATCAGGAACACTGAGCTGGGTTCGTTTGCACAGTATCTCAACGGCGCGAAAGCCAAATCCGTGAGGCTGATGCGAGACTACACCGTTCATCTGGCGTGTTTGCAATGCATTAGCAATCAAATCTGATTCTCCAACGCCAATCAAAATTTGCTCCGACGCAAGCTGACCGTTTCTCCGCATCAGCAAAAGCCGATGTGTTAAATCAGGCGACGTTGACAATAGAACATTTCGAGAGCCTCCATCACTGTTAATCGCGGTGATTCGCCCCGCCAATTCCTCTTGCGTCGCAAACGACAATGGGACAATTTTCCCAGACCCCTTATATCTAACACCCATTACCGCAGAAACGTTCTGCGGTTCCGAAGACTGGTTGGGTAACGATGGCCGTACTGCCGCAGAAACTAAGGTTCCAGTAAGCACAAGAAATGCAACCACGCAAATGCCTCGTTTCGATGAAAAACTACGGTCAACGCGAGTGTTAAGAGTCCGCTCAATTCGCTGCTGTAAACCCTTTCTCGATGCCATCGAGAGCGAACCAGTGCTAGCCGATGGAGGCAATGTTCGTCTTTGTGCAACAAGCTGCCTGGCCGCTGTCAAAAGAGTCTCGGCGTAACCTACCTCGTTACGGGTTGATACGATCACTGCGTCATCACAAGCCCATTCAATCTCCCGCAGGTGAATCCGGTGCAGCATCCAAACAGGAGGCAGTAGCCAATAGCATCCCCGAACTATATCCCAAAGAAAACACCATTCTGCGTCTCGATTTCGTAGGTGATGCCACTCATGGCGAATCACCATGTCGAGCTGTGAAGCTGTCCAGGGAGATTTGTCCGCAGGCAAAACAATCCGACTGCGAAACAATCCAATGGTGATGGGCGATCGAACATCCGCGTGAATTAAAAACTTTGATTCGATTTGCCCGACTTCCACATGCTCGTCCGCAGCAATTCGCGAAACTGTATCCAGCGCATAAGCAGGGAGAGAGTGTTGACAAGAGGTCATCCAAATCCTAGCGAGTGCTTGGCGGAACACACTTAGGAAAGTCAGAAAAAGCGTTCCCAATCCCCACAGCCAAACCAGAATTTGATTACGGCCAGGCATCGCGAAGTCGTCCAACCTATTGGGTGCCAACGTTTCGGTCTCTCGCTCTAGGAAACTGGACTTCTTTGATTTGCGGGGGAATTGATGGCTTGGTACCGCGTCCGGTACTGGTCCCGTTTGCAATCTCTGCCCATCCAATGGAATCGTTTCTCGACTAAATGAATCTAGATCCGCGATTGGCAGGGCTGGTTTACCGCTAAGAAAAATCAATGCAGGAATAAGGCATAGAGTGATCGCAACCATTCGAGCGGCAGCGACCGTTTGATGGGAACTGCGCCGGTGCCAAATGAGCATGACAGTAAGCGTTAACGAAGTTGTTCCCAATGCAACCCAAAACACACACAACAGCCAACCGAGTGTTTGATCTAACGGCTGCATCATGACGACCGCTCCTGTTTGGCTTTTCGGATCATCGCCTCGAGTCGTTCTAAGTCATCGTCGGTAAGATCGTCTTTGGACAGGTCCAGCAAAGCCAAGCAAGCCTTGTCGGCGCGACCAGAAAATGCAATGTCAACTAAGCGACGCAAACCGCTCTTTTCCCGATGCTTGGAATTGATCGTGACCCGATAAACGTATTGGCGACCACGGCGACGATAGGAAAGAAAGCCCTTGTCAACAAGAATTCCCAGCATCGCACGGACAGCGGAATAGCTAGGAGGATCCGAGATGCCTTGCAGCACTTCATGCACAGTCGCTTCACCCGCTGACTGTACCGTGTCAAAGAGTTGTTGCTCCCGAGCAGCGAGTCCTCGCGGGGTTTTCGGCATGACTTGTTTCGTCTCACATTGCAAGGTCTCATTGATCAGATCTAAATGCTAAACCACTAGCACTTCGGCGTCAAGCTACCTGCCCGGCAGCTCAGGGCAAATCAGTTCTTGTAGCTGGACAACTTACAATCTAGCGGAATGGCGCGAGCGGGCTGTTGACTTATGCGACGTGTATCAAGGGTCGGATTTTTGATC
>CAYVAN010000196.1:0-8599 GCA_964449225.1 uncultured Rhodopirellula sp. | reverse complement strand
ACGCACATGAACACCATCAACCCAGCGCCGGCCAACGTAATCAAAGCGGGATAACTGACCTTCTTGATAATGCGTTTTTTCAACGCAACAGACCGTTCCATCTGTTCACAAACACGTCGAAGCGCCTTTTCCAAAGCGCCACTTTTTTCACCAATTCGAATTTGTTGGATCTGCATCGAGGTGAATGTGCGAGGATACTTTTCCATTCCGCCGCTGAGTGTCCCACCGGATTCGATCGACATTCGTAGTCGGTTCAGTACATGACGATACTTGCGCGTGGATCGATCTTCGGCTAAAGAACTAAGCGACTTGGGCAGCGACAAGCCGTTCTCTAACAGCATTAACAGTAGGCCAAGCAAGTCGGCCAAGACGGCTGGTTTGATCTTGGTCGGATCGCCAGATTTTTGTGGTCCGACTTGGATCGAATTGAGTTTACGTATCCATCCCATGAAACCAAGCCTAGGCTTGGTCGCCTGTCGTGCGGCGGAAGGATAAGTTGTGCGTGCGTTCATGTTGTCAGGAACTGGGAACGTTGATTGGTAGGTTGGAAATGTGGCGTAAACTTCCAGCCTTTGGATTGGTTGCAACACAGGTTGGAAGCCTATGCCGCTTTTTAGGCGACGTCGGTGTCTCGTCTGCCGACCGTTTTGGAGGCCTCTGGAGTTCGACCAGCATCTGAACTTCGCCGATCACCGCTGGTCTTAAAGTAAACTTCTTCGATTGAAGTGCGGCCAGCGAGCGCTTGTTCAAGACCGGCGCGTGGTAATTCGACCATGCCTGCCTGCACTGCCAATTCGTGTAGTTTGGAATTGGGTACGCCTGCTTCGATCGCGACAGTGATCTCGGGCGTGATTGGCATGATCTCGAAGATCGGAATTCGGCCGGAAAATCCGCTTCCCAAACACTTCTTGCACCCTTCGCCTTTGAAGAATTTTGCACTTCGGTCGACGGTGCCTTCGGGATCAATTGCATTTAGCAGCTTTTCATTCGCTGGAACTGCTCGTTTGCAATTTTCGCAAACACAACGCAGCAATCGTTGTGCAACGCTTCCTAATAGCGAGCCCGCAATTTTGAAATTATCGACCCCCAGATCGCCCAGTCGAGCGACCGCACCCACGGCGTCGTTGGTATGCAGGGTGCTAATCAGCAAGTGTCCGGTTAGGGCAGCTTGGATCGCAGTCGTTGCTGTTTCACTGTCGCGAATTTCACCCACCATGATGACATCGGGATCTTGCCGCATAATGAACTTAAGTGCGTTGGCGAACCCCATTCCAAATTCATTGTCGCTTTGAACTTGATTGATGCCAGGCAATCGAAATTCGACCGGATCTTCGACCGTGACGATGTTGCGGTCCACTCGATTTAGAAATTGCAACGCAGCGTACAGCGTGGTGCTTTTGCCGCTGCCGGTCGGGCCAGTGACGACGAACATGCCGTGCGGTTTATCAATCATGTCGCGCAGCATCGAGTAGTCGCGTTTGGTCAACCCGATGTTTTCAAGCTGAAATGTTTTGCCGCCTTCGTCCAATAAACGCAGCACGATCTTCTGCCCATCGACGGTCGGAATACCGCTGACTCGAAATCCGACCCGTTTGCCACCATCAAAAACGTTGAGGTGTCCGTCTTGGGGGCGGCGATTTTCGGTGGTGTCCATATCCGCCATCACCTTGATGCGGCTGATTACCGATTCTTCAATGTGGTTGGGGATCGTCATCACTTGCTGCAATTCGCCATCGACTCGATAGCGTACTCGCATTTCTGGTTTCAGCGGTTCCAAGTGAACGTCACTGGCACCCGCGTTGACGGCTCCCGAAAGAATCGCTTGCACCAGTCGAACCACGGGTGCATCTTCCTGCTCCGTAACCATGACTGAACTCGATGGGTCGATGACCTCCGATGATTGCTGGAGCAATTCCACCATTTTCATATCGACGATGGTTTGCCGTGCGACGCTTCGATCGTCATAGATACGCGAAACAAGTGCGACGATGTCATCGGCCATCGCGACGGCTGGATGAATTTGGTAACCCGTCATCAATTCTGCTTCGGCGATCGTTTCGATGTCATCGGGTGCGACCATTGCCAAGGTCATCATGTTTCCATTGATGTCGATGGCGCCTGCTTTTCGGCTGCGGGCGAAGTCTTCAGGGATCAATCGAACAATTTGCGGATTGATATTCGACGGGTCAATGTCGACATAGGGAACCTCGAATTGTTCGGCCAGCGCATGACCCAGTTCAGCGGTCGACAACAACTTTTGCTGGACCAGCCAATCCCCAAGCATGACATTGGAAGGTTTGCTGCTGAATGCCGCTTCCATTTCGTCGGCTTTCAGAACGCCCTGTTCAACGAGAATGTCGCCAAGTCGTTTCATCGCTGATGTTCCTTCATCGCGTGGGCAATGCCGTCAATCCGATAAGCGGCCATTATTTTGCTTTCGCCTTTGTGGGTGTTTCCCCGTTAAGCAAAATTGTTTCGATTTTCTCTTCCATTACCGTGGGATCGAAAGGCGTGATCAAGTAATCCTGGGCCCCCGCGTGATACGCCCGTTCGACGGTTTCTAGGCTAGGATCAAGCGAAAAGATGATGATCGGCAGGCGGGCAGCAGCATGGTCGGTTCGCGTTCTTGCGATCCATTCCAAGCCGTCACCGTCTCTAAGGACCGTGTCGATAATGACCAAGTCAGGAATGCCTCGAGCGATCGCTGCAGCGGCTTGTTCGCCATCTTCGACCGCTTCGACTTTGAATCCCAGTAGCTCCAAACGAAAGGACACAAGCTCACTCAGGACGGGTTCCGAGAAAACAAGGAGCAATCTGAAGTTGGATGAATCGAACAAGGAGCAAACGCGGGAAAGATGGTTTTAGGTTCAGTGGAAGCCTAGGTCATGATTGGATGACAAGTCGATTACGGCCCGAGCCCACCGCTTGCGCATTCCGGAAATTCGGTACAAAGCTAAGCGCAGCATCGGACGGAGCCAACGAACATGCCTTCTTTGGAATGGATCGGAGACACAGGGCACAGAGTTGACACAGACTTCAAACGTCGAGCGCACGGGGAAACTTCCGCCACTGGTTTCACCAAGGGTATGGATTGTGTCGCATTGACCGGAATTGATGATTTGTCGCCCTCAACCCCCAACATTCCTCAACAGAATCGTCGCCGACGTAGCAGCGATTCTGCTGTTGCGGCATCGCTGACGATTGCTGCCCATGCGGCTGGCACACTATTACTGATAGCAGCAGCATTGCTACTAGCCGACATCGATCTGATTTGGTCTCGTTGGTGCTTGATGGTTGTGGCCGCTTCAATTGCTCACTGGGCGATCGCTCGTTTTGCGTCAGGCCGAACATTTGCCAGATTGATTTTGCCGATTCGTTTGCACGAAACACTGAACACAATCCCTGACGGGCTAATGTTGGTTGACGACCAAGACCGCATCGTCATGGCGAATGATGTTTTTCTTAAATCGATCGGTATGCGGCAACGGGAAGTCGTCGGCCGCACAGCCAAGTCGTTGCCGTGGGAATGCAGCAAGTCTGCATCGCAAGACGAAATGCCATGGACCCCAGCTTCGCGGAGTCATCAACCACGCGGCGAGCAACTGATGCGATTCAGGACTCCCGACGGAAACACACGGTTCTTTTCGATCAATTCATCGCCTTTGAAAACGGACCAAGATGGATGTCAGGGAGCGATGGTGACGCTGCGTGACGTGACTCAGATTGAAAGTCGCCGGCAAGAAGTCCAGCAAATGATGGTGATGCTGCGCAGCAGCCGCGATCATATCTCGTCTCGCAATCGTGAGTTGCAAGTCATGGCCGATGAAGATCCACTAACTGGGTGCTTGAATCGCCGAGCATTCTTTGACCGCCTGAAACCAATTTGGAAAGAATCGATTGAGCGCAATTCACCGCTTGCTTGTTTGATGATTGACGTGGACCATTTCAAACAAGTCAACGACATGTTCGGTCATCAGGTTGGCGATCAAGTTTTGAAAACCATTGCGGAAGTGCTTCGCAATCACTTTGGTCCGCCCGCGATCGTGGGACGTTACGGTGGCGAAGAGTTTTGCGTTTTGATTCCTGGGGTGGACATGCATCGAGCCAGCAAGGTTTCAAGCCAGGTTGTTCATCAGGTCCAAACCGCTCAATTTGACAGTCAACCCGGACTCAGCATGAGTATCAGCGTTGGCATTTCGGTGAAAACCAAAAGCCTTCACCAGCCCGAGGACTTGATTCGGCAGGCCGACGAATGTCTTTACTTGGCGAAACAGAGCGGTCGAAACTGTGCTGTGGGCTGGACCGATTTTCTCCGCATCAAGCAAGAGCAAGCTTTGTTGGCATAGGCCCAGTTGGCATCAACGGCAGTTAACAGCCGCAGTCGTAGGGTGGGGTCAAGGAGCCTTGGCGACGCCGACCCACCATCACGCCACGCTTTGCCAAACGATAACGGTGGGTCTGCGCCGAAACGGCTTGACCCACCTTATATGTCTACATGTCTAATTCGGCAGGCCGATGCGTGTCTTTACTTGGCGAAGCAGAGCGGACGAAATTGGGTTGTGTGCCTAACCGAATTTCTTCGCATCAAAGATGATGCAAACGCTGTTAGCGTGAGAGGAACAATCGCTTGCTTAATAATCGTGGTGCTCGGATAAGCAACGTTTGTTGGTCATCCTCTGCTTCAACGTTATTGTCTGGCGAACTGTCAACATCGAATTGATCGAGTTCGATGACCTCAATCGGGACTTCACGGAAACCTCGTTCATCAACGCGAGCCGTTACGGTCAACGTGGTTGTTCCACCGCTAGCCAACATTCCGATCTCCCAACGCCCAGTTACAGGATCATAGACTCCCACCGATGGAACGGCAGACAGAATCGTCAGTCCCGCCGGAAGCGTTGCCCGGGCCGTCAAACCCGTCGCTCCGATCGTGCCTTCGTTAAGTGTTTCGAAAGTAATGGTGATGACGTCATCAATCATGGGTTCTTCGATATCGACGCTTGCCGACACCGCAATGTCCACTACCAATGGAGTGACAGAAACGGATGCCTGGTCGTCTTCACCCGCAATCGTATTGCCTGGTGTGCTGTCTGGATCAAACTGGCTGGCCGAAAAGACTTCTGCGGTATTGGTTTGAGGGATTGCGGAAGTTGCCGTGGCAACGATTTGTAGCGTGGGAGTGGTCAAGTTTGGAACAGTATCAACGATCCACAATCCAGTAACGGGATCGTACGTTCCAGCCGACGGTGTTGCCGACACGAATGTCAATCCAGTCGGCAAGATGTCTCGCACGGACACTTCGGTGGCATCATCTGGACCATTGTTGGTAAGCGTCAGAGTGAACGTGACATTCTCGGACTGAGTAGGCAATGGATTGTCTACTGTCTTCTGGATCGACAAGTCAGCGACCTGGGTGGTGATTTGGATGCTTGCTTGATCATCTTCTGTGATCACGTTATTCCCAGCGGTGCTGTCGATGTCGAATTGATCCAACATCGTCACTTCCGCAGAATTCGTCACGCTGCGGATGTTTCCGACGGTAGCTCCGATGCGAAGTGTCGCCACGGCGTCATCGGCGATTGAACCGACATTCCACAATCCAGTGGATTGGTCATAGCTACCTTGGCTGGCCGTGAAATCGCGGAAGTTCAGACCATCAGGGAGACGATCGGTGACTTGCACGCCGGTTGCCCCGGACGGACCATCGTTCGTCAATGTCAAAGTAAAGTCGATGTCGTCGCCAACATTCGGATTTGCATCATCGACGACTTTCATTAGGGCCAAGTCAACGACCTGGGGCGTTAGCGTGACCTGCGAAATATCATCTTGGCCCTCGATGCCATCGCCAGGAACGCTGTCCGGATCAAATTCGCTCGAAGCGATGATCTCGGCTCGATTGGTTTTGTCACCCTGAGTATCTACCGTGGCAATCAATTCCAACGTTGCTGATGAACCGCTGGCCAACGTGGGAATCGTCCAGAGTCCAGTTGCTTGTTCAAAATTGCCCGCACTTGGCGTTGAAGAACGCAGCGTCATTCCTATGGGGAAGAAGTCGCGAACGACAATGTCCGACGCGGGATCAGGACCGTCATTGAAAATCGTGACGGTGAAGGTGACGTCTTGACCCAAATTGGGCGAGTCCGACGAAGCGGTCTTGATGAGCGACAGGTCAGCACTAGCCGGCGTTAAAGTGACCAAGTCACCGTCGTCTTCGCCAGGACTGACTGCGGCATTGCCAGGTGTACTGTCTTGGTCAAATTCGTTTGCGGCGGTCACCTCGGCCGCGTTCGTAAATTCAACAAACTGGTTGACGAACGCGACAATCTGAATCGATTCAGTTGCACCGGCGGCAAGGTTTCCGATCGTCCACTGACCGTTTGCAAAATTGAAATTGCCCACTGATGGGTCGCTGCTGATGAATGTGATTCCCTCCGGCAACGTGTCTGTGACCACCACGCCCGTGGCATTGGATGGACCGGCATTGGATACAGTGATGGTAAACGTGACTTCCTGACCGACCGATGGGCGACTTGGCGACGCGGTTTTGGTCAACGACAAGTCAATCACCGGCGGTGTCAACGTTGCGGAATCCTGATCGTCTTCGGATTCGACGTTATTACCAGCGGTTGAATCCGGATCGGCTTGGTCGGATGCACTGACTCGCGCGGTGTTGACCTTGGTTCCCTGCGTCAACACGGTGGCGTTGATCGACAGGGTCGCCGATTGTCCGGCCTGCAAAACGCCCAAATCCCAGGTGCCCGTGGTCGCGTTGTAGTCGCCCGCCGAAAGGCTGTTTGAATTGAACTGCAAACCGGCTGGTAAAAGGTCCAAAATCGTCACGCCGGTGGCGTTATCGGGACCGTCATTCTCGATGACGACAGTGAAGGTGACGACTTCGCCAACGTTAGGTGATTCATTGCTAACGATCTTGGTCAGCGACAAGTCGGCGACTGGCGTGCTGAACGTGACCGAAGCCTGATCGTCTTCTGCCGCGTTGTTGTTGGCGGGCGTGGAATCGATGTCTGGCTGGCCCGCCGCAGTGATTTCGGCGCGGTTGACTGCGTCAGTTAAGACTTGATCGACTCGAACAATCAATGCGAGAGTTTCTGTATCGTTTTGGTTAAGTGTTCCCACCGTCCATGCACCGCTGGTGGTGTTAAAGCTGCCGCGAGAAGGTGTGCTGCCTACCAAGGTCACGCCATTGGGCAGGAAGTCGGTGACGATGACTCCGCTGGCGTCACTAGGACCATCGTTGCGAACGCCGATGGTAAACGTGACCTCGTCGCCGACATTGGGACTGTTATCGCTGATCGTTTTGGTTAGTGACAAATCAATCTGTTGTCCGGAAACGGTGGCGGTTGCGATGTCATCTTCACCCGCGTTGCCGTTGCCAGGCGTGCTGTCCGGATCTTGCTGGTCGGCTGCGATAATTTCAGCCGTGTTGGTTGCCAGGTCGCTGGTCGTCGTGTTGGCAACGATGGACAGAGTCGCTGAGCTGCCTGACGCAAGTGTTGGGATCTGCCAGAGTCCAGTCGCGGAATCGTAATTTCCAGTGGTTTCGTTTTCGGAAACCAGATTCACGCCCGCCGGTAATTGATCACGAACCGTGATTGCGGTGGCGGTGTTGGGGCCAGCGTTGGAAACCACGATGGTGAAGGTGACGTTTTCGCCAACGTCGGGCGTGCTATTGCTGACTGTTTTTGTGATCGACAAGTCGGCCGTTGCGATTTGGAATCCGACCGAATCCTGATCGTCTTCTGCGGCGATGTTGTTTCCGGGTGTGCTATCGATATCGAATTGGTCCACTGCGATGACTTCGGCGGTGTTGGGCAATGCCGCCGCCGAATCAACGCGAGCACGAATTCGCAGGCTCGTTGAAGTTCCGGGTGCCAGCGATGGAATGGTCCAATTACCGGTGCCGGGTGTATAGGTTCCCGTATCCGTGGTGTTATCCAAGAAGGTAATTCCATTGGGCAACACATCCCGCACGACAATTCCAGTTGCCGTGTCAAAATTGCCGTTGGTCAGCGTAACGGTGTAGTTTATTTCGTCACCCACATCGACGATCGGCTGGTCGATGGTTTTGCTGATCGATAAATCGATCGTGGGTGGATCGATCATCACGCTGGCCTGATCGTCTTCGGCCGGGTTGCTGTTTCCGGGTGTGCTATCAGGATCGAACTGGTCGGACGCACTTACCTGCGCCGTGTTCGTTAGGGTCTGGAAAGAATCTACGCGAGCCCGAATGGTCAGCGTGACAGTGCTGCCCGATGCAATGGTACCGATCGTCCACAAGCCACTAGCGAAATCGTAGTTCCCGTTTGCGGTGATCGAACCGGCTTCCGACAAACCCGCTGGCAACGCGTCTAGAACGACAACATTGGTCGCGTCGTTTGGGCCTTGGTTTTGGACTGCGACGGTGAAGCTGATTTCGTCGCCCACATTGGGCGATGGATTGTCAACCGTTTTGGTAAGCAGCAGGTCGGCCGTTTCAGCGGTCAGTGTGACCGAAGCGATGTCATCTTCGCCTGCGTCGCTGTTACCGGGGGTGCTGTCGATATCGAATTGGTCCGCTGCAATGACTTCGGCGGTGTTGGTC
>CAYVAN010000195.1:0-8613 GCA_964449225.1 uncultured Rhodopirellula sp. | reverse complement strand
CGACACCACCTGGAACCAAGATTGCGGTCGAACGCTTTGCGATCGGGAATGCAACGAGAATCAACCCGTGGCAACTCATTCGATGGATTCCGGCTGACGCCCCAAATTCGGAAAACTGATTTGCCCTGGGAACGACCACGGAGCGTTCGCTAATAATCTGCGACCGTGCGATCTAAATTTGACGACTGAACCTTGGCCCATTTTTTCTGTCGGTGTTTGGTCCATCCAACACGTTCTCACTTTTCGAACAATGATTGTGCGTCGGCCATGATCGGAAAGCGGTAAGATCACTTCACGCCAATACTGATACAATTCAAACTTTGATTCTTGATCCAAAATCTCGTCCACTTCTTCAATGATCGACCTCCCATGAATGCAGAAACGCACGGTGGTTCACTGCGACGATTGCTTAGTGAAATTCGTGATTGCCGTCACTGCGAAAAGGATTTGCCGTGTGGACCTCGTCCCATCGTTGCCGCTGATCAGGATGCTCGCATTCTGGTCATTGGGCAGGCTCCTGGGTTGCGAGTCCATCAGAGCGGAGTTCCTTGGGATGACCCAAGCGGTCAACGGCTTCGAGAATGGATGGGCGTTGAACCGTCGGTGTTCTATGACGAGACGAAAATCGCATTAGTGCCCATGGGGTTCTGCTATCCAGGAACGGGAAAGTCAGGTGACTTGCCTCCGCGCCCCGAATGTGCCGAACTTTGGCACGAATCGCTGTTAGCAGAGTTAGAAAACATCAAATTGACGCTGGTCATCGGCGCTTACGCCCAGCGATCTCGTTTGGGTAAATCGCGGAAGAAAACGTTGACTGCGACGGTTCAAGCTTGGAAAGAATATCGCCCCGCTTGCCTAGCGCTTCCGCACCCAAGTCCGCGAAACAACCTATGGCTGAAGAAGAACCCTTGGTTCGTCAAAGAGGTTCTGCCGTACCTGAAGTCACGCGTCAAAACGCTGTTGAAGTGACGATTGAAAGGTTCGCAACTTCATTTGATTTCAGCAGAACGAAACGCGTTAACCCAGCGAGAATTGGTTCCCAGAATTTCAATGACAACCTGTTTCGTCTCTTTCGGTTCAAACGGATCGTGTTCCAATTCGTGTTCAAGTAGTTCCAGTTTTTTGCGGATCAAATATCCTTGCATCCGTTGATAAGGACGGATCTGACCGGTCCGAATAAAAGTGCCGACCTCCAGTCGACGGCTCCAGTCTTCCCATATCGGCAACCAAGCCAATGCATGCTCGACTTGCCCACTATTGGCCGCCGACAAACACTCTGCCCTAGCAACGCCGATTTCGTTGAGGCATTCGCGCGGCGAAGGGTAATAGGCGTAACACGCAACAACACTTAGCGTCACCAGTCCGGCCAACATCGTCGCTCCGATCACACCCGGCGGAACGATGATATCCAAGCCCCGACGCGGGGCCGCGTCTTCGTTTTGTAGTGACGAAGCAAATGAACCCTCCTTTGCACCGGCGACTAACGAGGCTTCGTCAATTCTTAACAAACGAATGCCCAGCCCGAACAAAACAACACCCGCCAGCACGATTAGCGATGCGATCACGCTGATGTCCATTTCTTTGGAAACAAGATCAGTGATCGTCGCAACGTCTAGCGTGTGATAGGCGGTCAACGGGTTCGCATAAATATCAAACGCATGGGTGTGACCGGCCGGTTCGATTCCCGGCGGTACAAGTGGTTCGTTAATCGCGTAGGACAACCCCAGCACGATGAACAACAACGAAGCCAACCACAACGACGCGGCTTTCCATCCGTAATGACGCCCAAACCAAAGCGGCGTCGCGAAGTTCATGCCCGCGCCCAAAATCAACAGCGTAAACGAAGCACCGGGCGAGTTCGCGTGCTGGAACATCATTCCCAACTGACTCATCGCTAACATGGGCGTCGCGTAAATGGGAACGGCGACAAATAACATCGTAAGCGGTGCCCACCAATCATCACGTTCAACCGAGTGTTGCATTGCTCCAAAGGGAAGCACAGCGGCCAATACGGCAAGTCCCGACAAGGCGACCATGGTTATCAATAGCGTTGTGCCAGTAGCTTCGCGCGCGACATGAACCATCGTGGCGAAAACGCGACGCAATCCAATCAGATAATCAGAACCCGGTGCTGCGGTGCCAACAGCTTCCGCCGGCGTTTGACTGGATTCTGATTGAGCAAAAATGTCCCACAGCAAACCCAGCACTGTGACAACGACTAGCGAACCCACAGCGAATAGAATGATCACCAGCGGACGGCTTAGCGTCAGGCCGTATAGCAGTGATAGAGGATTGAACAACGGTGCTGACAACGCAAAGGCTGACATGGCACCCGGTTTGACCTTAGAACGTCGCATCTCGAACAAAATCGGCAGCACACCGATCGAACAAACCGGTAACAGCATCCCGACCAGCCAAGATTGCGGAAGCGATCGCCATCGGTCGCCCCCGAACAAACGGCGTGTTCCGGTGGCCCCAAGGTAATACCGCAAAATTGAAGCGATAAGCAGCCCGACCAACAACGTGGGCGCGGCTTGCGCGAAGCCTTGCAGGACTCGAATCAGCCCACCGACCACCATCATCGAAACAGATTGATTCATAGTTCCACCTCGACCAAGCGAGTTGGTTGTTTGGGGATTTTATTGACCGCGTCATCGACCAACTGGCAAAGCGATTCGAGTTGCTGCCGGTTGTTGTCAGTTAAAACGTCGCCTGCGGATTGCAAGTTCGCCGACAGCGATTCGGTAGCGTGGTAGAGAGGCAACCAATCAGATTCAAACAAATTTGTGTCAGCAGCAATTTCGGGAATCCAAGAAACAAGCTCGACGATCTCTAGCAAGGGATCACTGTCATGTTCGTGTCCGTGATCATGATCGTGATCGTGATCGTGATCGTGTTCATGATGATCGTCGTGATGATCGGATTCGTGATCATGTGATTCAGGGACTTTGCCATCTTTCAACCACGCCATCCGATCGCGGATCTTTGTCGCCGCGTCTGCCAAATCGCTAGGCCAGTGTGCTGCAATGTCGTGATCATGTTCAAAATGCGACGTCTTGGGCGCGGTGTCGGTTGTGCATCCAAGAAACGGCATGATTAGTAACAAAAGAATCGCCGTTGACGCGATCGATTTCCGGCGTGCCGTTCTTTTTTCCACGCAGGCTGGAAGCCTATGCCACATCGTTGACAACATCATTGGTACTCCGGTGCGGGGACGGTGTCTAGCAAACGGTCAATCACGGCATCGACATCATCATTGGTGGTTAACAACCGCACCGACAATACTGGCCGCGCAACGTGCAGCACATCGCTAGGTGTGACAAAGTTCCGGTCTTGCAGCCTTGCCCACGCTTGCGCCATCCTTTGCCACAGCAGCATGCCGCGTGGGCTAACTCCCAATTGAATCGCGGCGTTCTCGCGAGTCGCTTCGACTAAATCCACCATGTACTCTCGCACCCTGGGATGCACCGTGATGGTCCGCACTTGTTCCTGAATCTGCGCAAGTTCATCGAGCGACAAGACCGCCGACATCCCCTCGCTTGAACCCTCCGCCCGCGATGCCGCTTCCAAAATATCGATCTGGGAAGCTCGGTCGGGGTATCCAATTTTTAGTTTGATCGTAAATCGATCCAATTGAGCTTCGGGAAGCGGGTACGCCCCATGCGAATCGATCGGATTCTGAGTTGCAATGACAAAGAAGGTTTCCGATAGCTTGTACGGAACTGCATCGATCGTGACCTGCCGTTCGGCCATCGCTTCCAGCAACGCGCTTTGCGTTCGTGGGGTGGTTCGGTTGAGTTCATCGGCCAGCAGAACATCTGAAAAAACAGGACCGGAATGAAATTCAAACTCACGAGTCTTCTGGTTAAACAGATTGAATCCCGTCACGTCCGACGGCAACAGGTCCGGCGTACATTGGACACGCGACAGGTTGCCACCGACACAAGCGGCAATCGCCTTGGCAAGGGTTGTCTTGCCCGTGCCCGGCAAATCGTCCATTAGCAAATGTCCCTTCGCTAGCAGACACGCAACCACTAGGTCGACGGCTTCGGTCTTGCCAAGCAGCACGCTGTTGAGCCTGCAACGCATCGCTTCCAGCGTCTCGGCGACACGATTGACCTTGGCGGATTGTTCCAGCATGTTCATGCGGTGGCCTTTGTCGTCATTTGTCGAAGGACTCTAATTTTTAGCTTCATGATTAACTCTTTGGAAACGGTGTGATCATCGAATCGGTTGTTGTCGATTGCAAAGGCAGCCCGATCGGCGGCGTCACAAAAACGGCGAGCGGTTTCTTGCAATTGATCTTGCGTGGCAGTGATCGCGAGCAACCAATCACGTTGAGGACGTCCGGCGACTCGGGGGCAACCAGCATACTTGGCGCGCATTTGCAAGACTCGCATCGCCAACGACATTCGACCGCTAGGCCATACGATTGAACCGACGGGATAAGCCGCACTGAGTCCAAGTTCGATCCAAAACAAACGCGTTGCAAACAAAAGTCCTGCGAAAACCAGCAGCCCCAGTGCGTGCGGCCACTTCGCCGCGGCAAACTGTTTCGCGACCAACCAAGCCGACGGCGTGTAGAGCGGTTCTTGGTAACCCGGCGTCGGTTCGATTTCGAACCACCGACCATCATCGAGGCGTATTTCAGCCCACACGTGAACGTCCTCGGGCAACACGTTCGTATGCCCCGCCGCGATGTCGATCGACGAAGGGCGAACGTAAAACCCAGTCACCAATCGTGATTGCAATCCAATTGTACGAGCCATCAATGCGGCAGTGGTGGCAAACAAATGATCGCCCCCGCGCTTTGTTTGAAGAAATCGCTCCAGCGGCGTATTGGATGTTCTGAAAGATCCGTCAGCGTTAGGTTTTTGCGTGGAAGGATCTTTCACAAGATCCACGACGGTTGATCGATCGAAGGTGAAATCATGGCGTAGGTGCGAAACAATGGATTGCAACTTTTCGTAGGGGTGATCCATCCCAGCGGTCCATCGACTTACACAAGCGTCTAGCTGATTGTCCTTAACCACCAAGTGTTTTGCTGCGTTGGCCGAAAGTTCTTCCCACAACTGATCCTCCATCACGTTTGATGACGCGACATCCACGACCGTCAACTGCGGGACCTTTTCGCGACCGGGCATGAAGAATGACCCGTCCTCTTCGATCCCGAAAAAATCCTGTCGATCAACGTCCTTAATGTGAATCGCCGATGTCATCATCGGCACGGGCAACCTTGCCGAATTCAAACGCAAAACCTTTAACGAGTTCACATCCGTCGTCGACGGGGTGAGAGACCTTTGGCCATCGCAAAACCATGTCGCCCCGGCAATTTCGCGTCGCATCAACGTGTCTTGACGGTGCTTTGCCTGGTTCGTCCAATCGACACCATCGAAAGTGTCGTAGCGATTCATTGCCAATCGGATCCCAGAAGTGCCAGCCCACTGGATCACAGCTCGTTCGGTCGCGTCTTTCAAATGCAGGTGTTTCTTTGCTGGGAGTCGATCCGTGGAAAACGAGCTCCCACCTTTTTCACTTTTGGCTGTCTTTCCATGCGCCTCCAGGAAATTCTCGCTCGACATCGCTTGGCGTCGCTCCCATTTCATTTTCTTCTTGGGTTCGCCAATGGAATCGCTGAACATGTCGAACAAGGTCGACTCGGTGGATTCCAAAATCAAATTCGATTCAACCGCACCAAAGGATTCCGCGTGTTCTTTGGCCGCGATTGCCGCGTCACCGCTGCCGATGCCGCTGCGAGCCGCAGGATCGGACCACTGCGAACCGCCGCTGGTCGGCATGAATCCGATTGTCAATCGATTCGATTCTCCAAAACGCGATCGTGCAAGCAAGCCGCTGCCGATGCAGATTGCGATGGCCAATAAAACACAAATGCGACGAATGCCCGATCCACGCCGAACGTCTTCAACGCTGCACAGTTCAAGTCGTTCCCAATGATTGGCGATTAGATGCCAAACGCAAATGGTCATCCAAGCGATGCCGTAACCCACCGCATGAGGACTGTCCGAAATCGCGACAGCAAACAAAGTCAAGAAGCCGGACGACACCAACGACATCGCTCGCGCCCGACGACCGCCCGTTGATAACGCCAATGCCGCCGCGCCGAACGTGGTCAGGATCGTCATTTCAAAAGCAATCGGCGAATCGGTGGTGCGTGCAACGATGGCGAAAAGAATCGGAATCGCAACCGTAATGGATCTTGTCAAAGATCCCGCCAATGCCCGGCATCTGCCAAGATCCTTTGCAAGAACCACCAAGAGAATCGTAGCCAACGCAGACATCTCGGTCAAAAACAGCAGTTTCGATTCAACAGGAAATCGCAACGCAGCCACCGATGTCATTGCCAACACCGCTAGAACGATTGCTTCTTTTGTTTTTCGCTCAAGCGGCCGAATCAACATCACGGACCTCCCGCCAAAGATCGGCCACAGCGTTTGCCAAGTCCTCATTCGCACCGATCACGATCTCACGTGCCGCACTGAGCGAACGACGTCCGCCGCGTGGGTTGTTGATTACGACAAGAACACCGCCGTTGCTTGAACCGGTAATCATGATGCTCGGCTGCGAACCGGTTGGCTTGTTCCAGTGGCAGTTGTCGCCATCGATCGGAATGCCATCGATCGGAATGTTGGCCAACGCATCCAGCATGCGGCGTCGCCCAGGCATGTCGAATCGATAAGCCAATGAACGATCGCCCAATCGAACAGTGGTTTCGATGCGTGACTGGTGCAGCGATGACAACACACTGGCCGCAACGCGAATTCGCCGAGCCAAGGATTCGCGACTTGAATCGCTTGCGACAGCTGCTGAAGACGTCTGGGCGCCGCGATCACAACGCGTGTCAACATAGACACCGATCGTCACCGATTGTGGTCCGCCGCGCTCGGTGACAATCATCGTGTCGGATCGAGCCGATGCGACCCAATTGATATGCTTGGCTGAATCACCACGCCGAAGCGAACGGACGCCGACAAAGTCGCCGGATTGACCGCCACGACTGCCATCTCCCTGATCCGCATTGTTCAATCCCACTAGGCGTAACAATCCTGCGGTGCGATGAACCGCCGGCCAAACGGTTAACGATCGCACTTCACTGATCGGCCGCCGCGCGGTCCAAATTCCAAACGGAAACGAACACGCAACCTGAGGAACCGACATTGGGTAGTGTCCGCGCATCGCCGGTGTCACTTCGACGCTGTAGTCAGCCGTACATAACGGCGGGACGCAGGCGAGTCCAATCGCGGGCTTGGGTTCGTCTAAACTTTCCTTTGCCGAATCGCAGTCCAAGTATCCTTCGATCGCCAATCCCCAAACAGGCAATGGGATACGATTACCAACGCTAAGCACCATGCGGCATGATGTGTCTTCGTGAACGGCATCGGTCTCTGGACGCAGCCCGCAACGAGTCACACGAATGGCGAACCAGGGCCACGCGATGCCTAACACCATAATGGCGGTCAATGACGCGGCAAGCGTCCAACCAATTGGGCTAAAGTACAGCCCGATCGTGACGCTGGTCGCGGTCGCTAACGCGAACCATCCAATGGGTTCTTTAAGCCAATAAACGAAACGATTTGCCCAGGGGCAAAAGTCCGTCGTCATCAAGCACGACAACCAACTTTGCTTTTTGGGCGCGGCATGGACAATGGCCATGAAAACGCACCTTCGGTACGAGAGTTCTAAGTGGTCATGGTGATGATGATGGGTCTTGAAACAACATCGATTCAAAAACCACGCAGGGTCGCGCGATCTTTCGCAAGATTCGCTACATCTACCATGGAGGGAAAACAACAAACGTGGCTAAACGTTTGGTGGCCCTCGGACCGAAAGTCCGCTTAGAAAGATCGGCTCGAACGAAACTTCGTCAAGCTCGGGGCGTCCGTTAGAAATCACCAGCGGTTCTAGAACCACCACGGGGGTGGATATCAGAATCGAGTAACGGAATGCAAACAGGCTTTGGCAAACGTTACAAGAATCAGAATCATGAGGCGTCGATCCCTGCCAAGGATCACTTTCCGCAGCCGTGTTTTCCGAAGATGCTTCCTTGGACTTGTCCGACCCATGACAATTGCAATGGTGACAGCAAGAAACCCCGCTGACTTCACTGCCATCATTAGCAACCTGCTTCTCAGGCGAATGATGGCAACAGCCGACATGCACCAACAACGTTGCTTAGCAACATGGTCGCAAGCAAAAGGTAAGTCGTTGTAGGCCGGAAAAAAGCCAAAAGTCGTAGCCTGCAAACGGGAGAAGAAAAGATAGGCAGCCTGAAACCACCCGAAGTCTACCCATTAATCCGAATGGCGTCAAAAACTATTCTTGTCAGGTTCATACGCAACGTCAAGCGATCCTGTTCAGGCAACGGGGCAAATCACTTTTCCACTTTGACGCGTTCCCCATTGTCGCTCGGCTCTCCGAGCCGATTGCGCTGTCGGCTCGGCGACGCTATCGGCTCGGAGAGCCGAGCGACATTGTCCTGCTTGAAAAAGTGATTCGCTCTGGTTCAGGCAACGGGGCAAATCACTTTTCCACTTTGACGCGTTCCCCATTGTCGCTCGGCTCTCCGAGCCGATTGCGCTGTCGGCTCGGCGACGC
>CAYVAN010000194.1:0-8652 GCA_964449225.1 uncultured Rhodopirellula sp. | reverse complement strand
CCTCATAGCGGTCAGCAAAAACAAGGGGCGACACGACGGGCTCTCAGTAGGTGGATTGTTGCTGGAAAAAATCGTGAGCAATCCCAAGTAAACAAAGATTGAGCACCAATTTTAAAAAAATCTCTTTACCGGTGACAGATCTGACTAACGTTCCGCGATAGGCCGGGTGTTGAAAAAGACTTTCAATTTGTCCCAAAACGTGCAGTACGCCGTGTCCTTGCTTTCGTATCGTCATTCGCTGAACCCACAGGTCGTTTGTCCGTCGTGTTGGCATGGTTTCCCGCCGGATCATGTCCGCTGGATCGCGTCTCATCAAGATTTGTTGGGAGACCCCAAACTGGGTGAACACGAACCCCTGCGGTTTCTGCCGTCCCAATTCAATGTGGCGGGTAACGCTGTGGACGAAAAGGGTGCTCCGTGTGAGCGATTGGCGTGTCCGCGTTGTCATCAAGCGATCCCTCGACCATCAATCGAACTGCCGCCGCTATTCTATTCGATCGTGGGTACACCGGCGTGTGGCAAATCTTATTTGTTGGCTGCGATGTGTTGGCAACTTCGGAAAACGCTGCCCGCCAAATTCAAGGTTTCTTTCGTTGATGCTGATCCGCAATCCAACCAAATTTTGAATGATTACGAAGAGCAGCAATTTTTAAACCCCGACCAGGATTCACCGGTTCAGCTTCGTAAGACCGAAGAACAAGGTGACAACTACGCCAGTTCGATGATCAATGGTTCGCAGGTGCAGTTGCCAAAACCGTTTTTGTTTGCAACGCGTCCGATCACCGGTCACCCCAATGAATCCAGCAGCGAACGGATTGCCCGGATGTTATGTCTATATGACAACGCGGGTGAATCGTACACGCCGGGCCGGGACAGTGCCGTCAACCCGGTCACACGTCACTTGGCAAAGTCAGCGGCGATCTTCTTTTGTTACGACCCAACCCAGGATGCACGGCTGCGGTCAAAATTAAAGAGTGGTGATTCAAAGGAAAAATCGTCGCTCGTCGGTGCGACCGCACGCCAAGAGATCGTGTTGCACGAAATGGTCAGCCGCTTTCGCAGCCTGCGTGGAATGGGCACCTCTGGCAAGACCGATTGTCCGCTGGTCATCATCACGACCAAGTTTGATGCGTGGCAAAAATTGGTCCCTGATTTGAAATTGCCCAATCCCATTCGTTCGCGGCCCGATGGTTTGTCGGCAGTCGATCTGACGGTGATCAAACAAGTCAATCAAGCCGTTCGTGAATTCTTGTACGAGTTGTCGCCCGAATTGGTGACCACGGCCGAATCGCTTAGCAACCACGTGTACTTCATCCCCGTCAGCGCCACCGGATGCGACCCGGTGACCGATCCCGAAACGGGTATCACCGGCATTCGTCCTCGTGACGTCAATCCGATGTGGTGCGACGTTCCCTTGGCATTGATGTTAAGCCTGCACGCGAAGGGTTTGATTCCCTATATCGGAGAAATCCTGTAATGGCGGATGAACTTGTTTACACGTCGGCGCAGCGTGGTTTGAAATCGGGCAGTCGCGGGTTCTGCATTGTCGCGGCGACCGCCAATCTATCGCCCAAGACGGTCACGTTGTTGGAATCGATGTCGGCGTATCGGCACTTGAATTTACCGACGGGTGATCCGCATCCTGATAACCCGGTCGCGTGGTCGCACCTGCATTTACCCGGTGACGGATCAAGCATTCTGTCGCGCGTGGCCGATTCGGGCCTGGATTATTCCGGCCGGACGAACAAGTTGGCGCATCACTTGGTGCTAAGCCCAGCCGATCGTGGTCCCGCCGGTCCAGCAGCCATGTTGTCCGCGAAAGACAACTTGATGCACCTGTGGTCGGGCGAACCAAGGACACTGGATGCTCGAACGCTTTCGCCAGGCCACTCGCCAACCGGATCGTGTCAGCATTGGCAAACGGTGACCGGCGATGCGGGTTGGGCGGGCGAATTGGCCAAGGGTGGTTCTAACCAGTCACGAACGCTGGTGGTCACGCCGCAAACTGATGCCCTTGCATTGGTTGCCGAATCAATGTCATTGGTACCGCCAGGGCAGCGTTGGCAGATTGCATTTACGACGTTTGACAACGGGATTCCGCAAGGCGTTGGTTGTCATTGGCGGTTCGTGATCGCCGGGTCACCCGAACATCAAAAAATGCAGTCCAGCAATCCGTCGGGCCTACTGGATTTGACCAGTCCGCTGGGCATGGCACCCGATTCACGCGAAGCTCAAATGGCCCGCAGCGGTGACCGAACCGACCGAACCGAAGTGGTCGCCGTCCCAAGCGCACCTATCGCGCGCCGCTCGGCAACGCCAGCATCCGAAACCAAATCGGCCCCGCCGGCAAGTTTGTTAACTGTGCCCGATCAAGATGAATTCAGCCTCGCACCCGTCAGCGCGAAGGAAAAACAGGCAACCATCGAGATCGTTTCCAACGCTCCGCCGTCGTTGGAATCCGATCTGACCGGTTCGTCATCGCGAATGTTTTTATGGTTTGGTTTAGCCATGGCAGCGATGTTGTTTTTGTTCGCGGGATTAGGCGTTGCCGCTTGGTTGTGGATCGGATCGATCGATAGCACGGCGGCAAGGAAGAAACCTCGTTCGCTCGATGGCATGTTGGAAGCGGGCAATGATGAAGACTTGGTGATGTCGGACGCGTCGAAGTCAGAAGTGGAGAAGCAATTGAAAAAGCGAGAGGCGGAAGAAGCGGAAGCCGCTCGGATTCAGCAGGAAAAGGAGGAGTCGCGGAAACGACAAGAAGTAGCGAAGGAGCTTGCTGATAAGAAGGCGAGGGAGAAGGCTGAAGCCGACAAACGAGCAAATGAAAAAAAGAAGGCACAAGAAACCAAAAAATCCACTGTCAAAAAGGCTAAGGCGACGTCTGTTGCTATACCAAAGAAAGCGGTATCGCCACCACCCATCCGTAAATCAAAAGCGACTGTCTATCGGGCCAGCGACCATCAAATTTCAATCAAGAACGTCAAAACGGTTCGATTGATCATACGTGATGAAGATTCATTCGTTTCAACCAGAAAATGGTTCAAAAGCGACGGCGAAAATAATCAATTTCTCGAGGAAACTAGAAGCAATACGGCCAAGCAAACGGCAGATGCGTTGGGTGGCCTAGCCGGGGGTGAAAGCAAGTTAACGAAAAGTGCGAAGGAACTTATCAAAATGCTAAGTTCCGAAACTTTGCTGGAATTGGGAACCACCGATGACAAACGCGTCATTCTTTTTCAATTGTCCGAGCAAAAACTGCAGCTCAAGTGTGATGGATCAATGGAATCAAGGTTAGGTGAATGGAAAGAACTTGGTGAAAAGACAAGTGAGTTCTCAATCGCGACTCCGCCGCTTGTATCGACGCTAAAAACGGTTGCGAAAAGTGGTGGCGACACTGAGACGCCATTGCCAAGTACGTCCTGGGACGAAGACAAAAGACGGCTTGCAGTGGAAATAGACAACCCGTTGTTGGTCAAAGGAACCGCGACAGTAAAGCGATCACTCAGGCTCTTCGTCTCCACTCAACAGAGCAAAAACGAATCGTCTTTTACGGCAACGCTTGAAGGGCGAATCGTTCGGTTCGTTGAAAGCCAAGAAGACAACACCTTTGAGATCAAGAAACAAGTCAACGAAGCTCTCGTCCAACCGCTTAGACGCGAGAACAAACGAACCAAAAAGTCATTCATCGTTGAGCGAGTCGCAACGAAACAAGTTGTTCCAGTTCAAATCGACGGTGAAGAGTATTTGCTGAGTTTTCCCAAAGAGACCGTTTTGCAGGAAGTCCAAATCAAGATTGATCGGTTGCCAGGCACATGGACTTTGACACCGTCACGCTCGCCTGAAGCAGGTGCGTTATGACCAACCCAGCAACCCTAGCCCGCTGGGCTGATGATCGGCACGTTGGAGTCCAGGCTTTCGTCGTTCGTCACGACGCATTGATGGATGTCGGGTCGCTTAAAGGCTGGAATCCAGCGGTGGTTCGCCAAAGCCGTTTTGCAAAGGGTTTGAAGCGGTGGCATCTTCGAGCACCGATAACGATCTCCAATTCACAATGATCCGTTCACTAGCACAGCAACATGATTACCGAAGTCAACATCGACGCGCTGCGTCAGTTCATTCAAAGTTCGCTCACTTCCCCCGACTTGATTGATGAGGATCTGTTTCGTGATGAAGCGGTTTCGTACAACGATTTGTGCTACCAGTTAAACGAGCACCTTGCCGAAACCGATCGGCTGCTTGATTTGGGCCGCCGTGATGAGGCGATTGACTATTCCGAACGCAACGGGAACTTGTTGGAGGCGTTCGACAAGTTGGACTTGCCCGAAAAACAACTGTGGTCGGAATTGGTTTCTGCGTTTGAATTGCCACCACCGCCGGCGCTAGACGAAGCCGCAGCGGAACAGCTTAACGATGCGTATTCATCGGTTGGCGAACTAACGCCGCTATTAAAACGGCATCGCTTGCTGGCGCTGGACCGGGCACCACTAAAGTATCGCTTGCACACGCTTGCGGAATTGGCCCGGCGTGATCCGCTAAACCCGATTTGGCAGCAAGGTGTCGAGGAATTTCAGAAGGCTCGGTTGCACGAAATCCCACCGGAACTTGCCGTCGCGATGAAGCAGCAAGACACACAGGTGATCGACGAATTGCATCAAGAATTGACGACGATTCCGTGGGTGATTCCCGTGCCTGCCAAGTTGAAAACGCAAGTACATACGGCCAAGCAAGCTTGCCAACGGCGTGATGCGATTTCGCAAATTAAACAGCTGGCCGATGAGCTGGAACAGGCCCGGATGGCGGATCACCAATCCGATGGTATCGCGTTGGCTGATGAGATTGGCGGTTTGCTGGCCGGCGCATCGTTGCAGTCTGATGATCCGGTGATGCAGTCGGTTCAGCAGGGATTAGCGTGGGTCCACCAATTGCACGAAGCCACTGAACGGCAGCAACGCGACGAACAAGCGATTGCAAATTTTAAACGTATTCTCAATACAGCGAAGACGCCTGCCAAATTAGAAACGGCGATGCAATCGATCGCATCGATGGGCAGCCGTTTCCCCGGGGATTTGCGACACCGCGGTGAAAAACGGTTGAAGGCGATGCAGCAAACGATTCTGCTGAAACGATTGATGATGATCGGTGGATCGGTTGCCGTCGCGTTGGTGGTGATGGCGGGTATCGCCGGATTTATTTTCTATCAAAAACGCGAGGCGACTCTGGCGTCGCTCGACGACAAGTTCACTGCGTTGGTAGCCGACCAGCGGTGGCAAGACGCAAAAGCGTTCTATGAATCGCAGCCCGAATCGGTGCAGTTGCGTGCGGCGTTTACCGCCGGGGCGATCGATGTGTCAGCGGCGATCAAGGAAGGTCGCAAACAACAAGAGGCGTTCGATAAAGTTGTCGTCAAGATCGAAGCCAGTAACTCGATTGAGTCCAAGAAAGAGTTGTTGGACCAATTGAAAGAACTCGCCAACACGCGCGAGCAGGAAATGATCTTAGTTGAGCAACAGAGCCTTTTCGGTCGAGAAAAGCTGATCCAAGAACGAAGCGATTCAGAGAAGGTTTCAAAACAACTGGTTTTGATTCGTGGCGACTACAACCGAATGCAGCGAGAGAACAATCCCGAAGAGGCGGCGATGGCGACGTTGCAACGGAGAATGAACGACTTAGCTGCGATGGCAAAGTATTGCGACGATCGTGTTCGTGATGAATCGAAGGAGTTGCAGCAGCTGATCGAAACGCTGATTCAAGACAAGAAATCGGTTTTGCTTCGCCGCAAAGCTTGGGGCAATATCACCGCAAGCGTTGGCGATGTTGATTCTTTCAGTCAAGCGTTAGCGGACTACACCAAAGGCAAGCTGGCAAACGATCAAAAAGAACATTGGTCGAAGCTGCCATTGATGCTGAAGAAAATGCGAGACGATCAGGCTTGGGTCGCTGCCTACAACGATTCTGCATTTCAAGATCCGCAATCAGCTTCGCCTGAAGCGATCGAAATTTGGCTGAAACAGATCAACCAGTTAGCGGAATCCAGTGCCCGGACCAGCCATTTTGTGCAAGAGAAAATCGAAAGACGGACGGATACGATTCGGCGCAAAGCTAAGCAAGCCGAAGCGATTAAAACCCTGAATGCTTTCGCGGGTTCGTCACTATTAAAGATAAGCTACGCCTACATTGATCAAGACCCAAATCGAAATTTAAAAGACGAGCCGCCCGCGGTCTATTACTCGCCCAAACCCTACGACTCTGGTGATCCGCCGCACATCGTCAACTACTTTGTCGATTACTCATTGGATGAACGAACGAAAAATTTTGGCCAGTTTAAGTATGCCGAAATGAAAGGTTTGCAATCGGGGCATTCGATGTTTGGCACTTGGCTGCGACAGAATATCTCTAAGTTTCAGGGGAAGAACTTTGCACCCATGGGCGTTCGATTGCTGGACACGTTGGCTGCAATGCCAGAGGACCGCACCGATCCGGTATTCAAGCTTTCGCTGATTCGCAATTTCATGAAAGCGATGTTGCCAGCCAGCGAATCGTTGCAAGTTGGTTATCAACCGATACTTGATCGGTTGGAAGGGTCTGGGTTTGATTGGGAAGCCAATTGGTTCCACCCTGGCCAAGATGATTCCAAAGTCGAGGCGGCCCGCGTTCAAGCTGGTGTGCTGCTAAATGAAATCACCAAGTGGAAAGATGCTCGTGAAAGAGTCAAGAAAACTTGGAAAAAGAACAATCGCCAAACGCAAAGCCAAATCCGCTGGGTCGGATGGTGGGCTCCATCGAAGCTGGGGCCTTTGGCCAATTTACAGTCCACCGGTCCAGATGAAACGCTGATCGTCTTGAGGCATTCACTCGATGAAAGTGATTCTTCCATCTCCGTCAGCCCGATCGAAATTGGCAGTGGTGGCGGACATTCAATTTTGTCTTTTTCGCTCAAACGAACTGGCGGAACGACTCCAGCTGTTTACGCCGTCAAGAAAGATTTTCTGCCATGAGTAATACCTACTACATTCGGATTCGAGGTCGCGTCCACGGACCGATGCTGATGTCACGACTGCAAGGCTTGGCCAAAAAGGGCCAGCTGAGTCGAATTCATGATGTCAGTGATGATGGACAGACTTGGCGAAAGGCTTCCAGCGTTCCCGAAATTTTCGAGCGACGTGCTGAATCCGTTTCTGCCAGTATGTCGGAGGGCGTTTCGGCGGTTCGTCAGCAACGAAATCAAGCAAATACGATTCAATCAACTGGTGAAGCCCAAACAGTAGGCAGTGGTCAAGAAGCGGTTGCAGCGTCTAGCACGACACCGGGCGGCGAATCGGCGAAGTGGCACTATTCGATCAATGGTGTTCAGTACGGTCCGACATCAAAGATCGAAATTTCGCAGCTGATCAAAAGCGGTTCGCTTTGCCGTGATGACTTGGTTTGGAAGGAAGGCATGGCAACCTGGGGTGAAGCCAGTAATGTTGGCGAACTGGCAGGATTGTTCCAAGGTGTGAAGTCGAAAAGGCGTCGAGCAAGCAGCAGTGATGAAAACTTAACGACGCCCATGCGCCGGTGGTTCGCAAGAACCATTGACCGCTTGGTCTTGTTTTTGGCGATGGGTCTTAGCTTGTCAGTCGTAGTCGGGGTGCTGCTAATGACGGGTGCGATTGGCGAGGCAGCCGGGGGCGAAGACATGGGTGATGGGGTCGCAGCGGTATTGGGCCTTGGTGCCTTGATTGCTTTGGCTGCGGCTTGCATCGTGCCGATGTTGATTGTGGCAATCTTTCAAATCTATTTCTTAAGCAAACACAGTCAGTCGATTGGCAAGCATGCGTTGAAAATGCGAATTGTGCGAATCGACGATGATCAGCCCGCAGGCTTTGCCAATGGATTCGTCCTGCGAAGCCTTTGTAACAATTTGATCGGCATTCTGTTGTTTCCTGTCACATTTGGTGCCTATTTCATCATCGATGCCTGTTTTATTTTCCGCGACGATCGTCGGTGCATTCATGACCTGATCGCCAACACAAAGGTGATCGATGTCGAATGAGTTCAATGAAGAGGCAACCAAGCATGAAAAACACAAAACGCGTTTCGCTTACTCTGATCATGGTTCATTGCCGGCCGTAGACTTTTATCACGATCGATATGACTGGCAGGGCCACGTTGTGCTTGGCGGGATGGGAGATGTATTGCGAGTGCGTGACAAACACTTGCATCGAGATTTGGCTTTGAAAATCCTGAAGCCTGAATTAGTGTTTGACGACGACGCCTACCAGCGATTTATCGAAGAAGCTCAAATTGGTGGACAGCTTCAGCATCCTGGGGTCGCTCCGGTTTACGACATCGGTCGTCTGGAGGATGGACGTATGTTTTTCACCATGAAATGGATCAGCGGTCGAACCTTGGCGGAAGAGATTCGCGGCTGTGATCGGTTATTCACGAAGTCCTCGCGCTGCTTGATTTTATTCGAGCATCTTTGTCAAGCCATTGGCTACGCGCACGCTCGCGGTGTTGTTCACTGCGATTTGAAAACCTCCAACGTGATGCTTGGCGAATTTGGGGAAGTTCAAGTCATCGACTGGGGCATCGCCAAGATCATTTTTAATCCGTCGGTGCAATCAAATCTTCGCACGGTCGGACATGCTGGCGATGGAAGTGACGAAA
>CAYVAN010000193.1:0-8705 GCA_964449225.1 uncultured Rhodopirellula sp. | reverse complement strand
ACCGGAACGTGGCATAGGGGTATTGGTGGGTCTGCGCCGAAGCGGCTTGACCCACGTTACGGTTGTTGCGTTTAAGTTTGCTCGACGTTACGTCTTATTTTCGGCTAAGCATTGGTAGGGTGGTCAAGGAGCCTCGGCGACGCCGACCCACCATCGGCAGGTCGTCTTCGCGCTAGGCTGCGGCTAAACTGCGGGGCATGACGCAAGATTCTGGCAACTATCAACTGATCGACTTTGGAAATGGGCGCAAGCTGGAATCGCTTGCCGGGTACTTGATTGATCGCCCCAGTCCCGCAGCGGATTTCACCAGCCCAGAAAATCGCAAGCAATGGCAAGATGCGGACGCCAGATTCGATACGCCGACAAGGCAATGGACATTTCGGCGTCCATGGCCAAATCCGTTGGTGATTGATTGCGACGGATTCAGGATGCCGACGCGGCCCACTCCGTTTGGCCACATCGGATTGTTTCCAGAACAATCTGATAACTGGAAATGGTTGCGTGAAGGATCGAAAGACGATTTTTCAACCATTGGTCGTGGAAATTGCATCAAAGGTTTGAACCTATTTGGCTATACGGGTGCCAGCACGATGGCAATGGTGTCCGCTGGGCTTGAAGTCGCTCATGTCGATGCGGCCAAACCCAATGTCGACGCAGCCGCGACGGCTGCAAGACTGAACGGTTGGAACGATCGTCCGATTCGCTACCTTGTCGATGACGCGGCAAAGTTTGTCAGCCGCGAAGTGCGTCGCGGACGTTGTTACCACACCATCGTTCTTGATCCGCCCGCCTACGGACACAGCCCGAAACAATCGCGAGGTAGCTCGAAAACGTGGCGATTGGAACGCGATTTATGGCCTCTTTTGGAAAACGTGCTTCGGCTTCTGGACCCGTCATCCCGAGTATCGCCGCGAATTTTATTCACAGGACACACTGAATCAGTTGGCCCTGATGAAGTGATTCAGTTTTTAAAACGTTCTCGATTGATCGATACATCAGGTTTGCGAATTGACACATCCCGGTCACAATTAGAAACGCCGTCGGGCCGGAAACTTGATGCAGGATTTCAGGTTCGCTGTGTGTTCGAGCGTGAGGCCTCTTCACAGGGATTGATTCATTAACGATTTGCAAGCCAATTCGGACGCGACTGGTGCGCTCGCTGAGAAACTGATCGATCAGATTGCTTCGTTTGGTCGCGTGGTCGTTGCTTTCTCGGGTGGCGTCGATAGCAGTGTGGTTGCGGCTGCGGCGTACTGTGCCTTACCGACCACCAGTCTGGCCGTCACTGCCGTTTCGCCCAGTGTCGCGACTTGGCAACGCGAAGTCGCAACAAAAATTGCTGCTGAAATCGGCATCGACCATCAGTGGATTCAAACTGATGAAGTTGGCTTGGCGGCTTACCGTCGCAACGACGCCAAGCGCTGCTTCCACTGCAAAAAGACTCTCTATGGTTCCATCGACGTTGCCGTGCAATCGATCCGATCGACGTTGGCGGATGCGACGATCTTGTCGGGAACCAATGCGGATGATCTGTGCGACTATCGACCGGGCATCAAAGCGGGGACTGATGCCGGCGTGAAAACTCCATTGGCGGATCTTGGGTTCGGCAAAGCGGAAGGTCGTTCATTGGCAGCACATTTCGGGTTATCCAACGACAACCTCCCCGCGTCACCCTGCCTAGCGAGCCGTGTTGCGTACGGAATCGAGGTCACGCCTGAACGGCTAAGCAGAATTGACAAGGGCGAATCTTGGCTCCGCGAACGCGGATTTAGCGACGTTCGTGTAAGATTGCTCAAAGAGGTCGATATGGAAATCGCGCGAGTTGAGGTGCCGCTTTCAGAACTGGACCGCTTGCGTGAAATAGGGTTAGTGTTGACGTCACATTTAATGACGTTGGGTTTCGATAAAGTGACGATTGATCCGGCTGGTCTTCGAAGCGGAAATCTTAATGAAGCTCTGGTTAGCCTTGGCCGTTTGGACCAGGCAGAATCTACAGTGCAAACTTCCCAGCTGTTAACAACGCGAAAGCAATCTTGATGAGCGAATCAAAACAGCCTGACGAATTGAGTCCCGCCAGTTTGGTCGGTCGACGCTTGGGTGATTACCAAGTTCTGCGAAAGCTGGGTCGGGGTGGGATGGCAGATGTTTACGCGGCACGGCATCTTTCGCTGGGCCGCGACGTCGCGGTCAAGGTTTTGCGACGCGATTTTGCGAGAGACAATGACTACGTTGCTCGATTTCGCAGGGAAGCACGTGCTGCGGCCAAAATTTCGCACCCCAACATCGTTGCCGTTTATGATGTCGGCAGTAACGACGATACTCACTTCATTGTTCAAGAACTCATTGACGGCACCAACCTTCGCGAACTACTCGATCGCGACGGACCGATCAGTGTCGATGATGCGATCACGATTTTGTTGGCGGTCGGATCAGCGTTAGAAACAGCCTCCGACGCTGGCATCACGCACCGCGACATCAAGCCTGAAAACATCATGCGGTCGGCCCAAGGCAGCATCAAGGTTGCGGATTTTGGGTTGGCTCGTATGGGCGTTGGCGACGATGACAGCCGCGCGAACCTGACCCAAGCGGGCTTAACCTTGGGGACTCCGCGATACATGAGTCCTGAGCAGGTGCAAGGCAAACCGGTCGATGTACGAAGTGATTTGTATTCGCTGGGTGTTTCGATGTATCACTTGTTGTCTGGCCAGCCCCCGTTCATCGCTGACGAACCGCTCGCCCTGGCAGTCATGCATTTGCACGATACCCCCACGCCCCTTGATCGCTCGCGATCGATCTATGACTCGTCGGGCAACCCAGACCTACCGGAATGGTTGGTGGCGATCATTGGGCGATTGATGGCCAAGCAACCCGAAGATCGTTTTCAAACTCCATCACAATTGCTTGAATCCATTCGCGGCGAAGCGGATTCCCCTGAAAGCAGTATGGGGTTTTCCTCCGCGACCATTCGACTTCAACGGGCTGCCGATTCCGCTGGTAAACTTAGACGCCAAAGGTTGCTTTCCTTGGCGGCGATGGTCTGTTTTCCCTTCATGGCGGCAACGGCCATCTATGCTTGGTGCAGTAACCAAACGGCTCCACCAAGCGTTACCCAGTGGTTGGCATCGGACGAAGTGCCCATGGGGACATCGATCGAACATCAATATCTAATCGCCGCCGCTCGCAATGACGAGGCAGCATGGCGAAGTGTTTCCGATCGATTTCCGCCGGACGAAAGTCCCGCCAACGCTCGCTACCACAGCAAGTCATTGCTACAGCTATCGCGGTTTCTAGTCGATCAGAATCGACCGCAGGACGCAGCAGTTGTGCTGGACGAATTGTTGAGCGATCCAAAGACCGATAAAATTCATCAGGTTCTGGCGATGGTGGTTCAATGCATGACTGACGAGGCGACTGGACAAAGCGGTACGGTTGTTAGCTCGAAGTCAAAGCTCAGAGCATTGGCCAAGGAAGTTATCCTAAATGATCCTCGTGCCGAGGACTTGTTAAAACGAACGATTGATGCGGATACGCGGGCACAGCTAGGATTAGAAATCTAACGTTTGCTTTGTCGAAATTGCTTTGTTACGACTGGTCAACTATCCTGACGTCGGGCGAATTCCACTCCAAAACACTCATTTCTGATTATTCCTGCGTTCCTCTATGCTCTATTTCATTGGTTGGGTTCTATTTCTGCTGGTCGTCGCGCTTGCCATCCCCGTCGCGTCATTTCTGGAAAAGCGAAAATACGCGGCAGCAAACCCGCAAGTAGCAGCCGTAGAGGATGAAGCGTCATTCGACGAGAACGCTGAAAGCGATGACCCGGCGGATGAGTTTGGACAGGAACCAAGCGACGAATTCGGCGGCGGTGAAGAGGTTGAATTTGGTGAAGTCGAAGCGACTGGCGGCGACGACTTTTCTGCGTTCGATGAAGAGTTCAAGTAATGCAGATTTCTACCACTGCGCCCCTCCTAAAGCACTGAATGTGAGCGAGCTCGTGAAACGGATTTCCACCTTGCAAAACACCCACCCCGCCGTAGCGAAATTCGCCAAGACGTTCGGGGTCATGTTGGATCGCCGAAAACACTTGTCGGACAGAACCGGCAAGTGTCATGAAAAACGAACCAACGGATTCCACCAAACGCCCAGGCCAAGTTCGCTTTTCAAGCTGGGCAATGTCGCTCGGCTCTCCGAGCCGACAGCGCGATCGGATCGGAAATCCGAGCGACAACGGCAAACACAACAAAATAGAAAATCGATTTGCCCTGACCTAGTGGCTCATTCACGCGTCAAGTTATCGATCCTTCGTTACATTTTGGCTCGATTGGGTGCATTTGATTTTTCGCGTTCGGTTCGATTGACGATGTGTCTGTTAACTACCGCAGTGATCAGCGTCGTTTTGTCGACGCCACTTTGCGCGGGAATCAGTGGCGAAAACGTTGTGGTCGTCGTCAATGGGGATTCAGCAGATTCGCGTACGCTCGCAAACCATTACGTTTTGCTGCGAGATATACCGTCAAACAACGTCATCGTTCTGAGTGACATTCCGACAAAGATCCGATGCAGTTATGGGGACTTTCTAGGGAAAATCCTGACGCCGCTGTTAGAACAGATTGACGCGCGGAAGCTTGCCGCGCAAACCAAAGTAATCGCCTATTCCGTTGGATTTCCGCTTTCAGTAAATGTCGGCAAACATCACAAACGTTTGAAGGATCCTGGGTTACGAAAAGTCCAAAAAGGCATCGCATCGATCACCGGGCTGACTTACTTTTTTAATTATCTGAAAGCAGATTCAGAGGGCTATCTGGGGCTGGATTCTAATTTCTATGTGCGTGGTGCGTTCAGCCGCAACTTCACAAATCCTTTTGGTGCTGCGGAGCAACGAGCGTCATTTGATCTAGCGATTCAAAATCGGCGGGAAGGGAATTATGTTGAAGCTGCGAAAAAGTTTGAGGCATTGTTTTCAAAGGCTCCGCTGCAAGCACCCGTTGCAATTTTGGCAGCCGAATGCCACGCGGAAAATGAGGACTACCAGGCATCAGCTCGGATGATTCAGGCCGCCATCGCTGCGGGTTGGACCAGCGGAAAGTTCTTCGATGAATCATCGACTTTAAAACCAGTTTTAGAGCTTCCGGAAATCAAGCAAACCATTCACGCGCTGGATCGTTTTCCAACGGTGTCGCAAGCGCCGATTGAATTTTCTTCGACGTTGTTCTGGGCTCGCAACGGATGGCCTAGCCTCAATCCGGCGGATGGCGTCCGGCACCTAACCAGTTGTGTTCTAGGTGTCGTTAACGAGCGTGGTAGCACGATGGACTTGGCAATCTCTGCTCTTCGGCGGGCCGCATCAAGTGATCAGACCTTTCCAAAGGGTGAATTTTGGTTTACCAAAACAGGCGATGTGCGAACCAAGACACGTTTCAGCGGGATTCCAAATGCGTTGCTTTGGTTGGGGCATCTTGGAAAACAAGGGCGAATCACCAAGGGAGTCATTCCGACGCGTGATGGTGACTGCGTTGGTTTAATGGTCGGTACGCCAAAAATGAAGTTGGCGGGACGGCGATGGAATTTGGTCCCTGGTTCGATTGCCGATAATCTAACAAGCCACGGTGGGAACTATCAGACCGATTCACAAACCAAAATGACTGAACTGCTGCACTGCGGTGCGGCCATGACGTCGGGATCGGTCGCCGAACCCTATGCATTGCAACAGAAGTTTCCACTACCATTGATGTACGGATTCTATGCCAATGGTGCCTCAGCGATTGAGTCGTTCTATCTTTCCATTGCATCGCCCTACCAAACGCTGATCGTTGGTGATCCTGTTGCTGCGCCCTTTGCGAACATTCCAAGTGATCGCGCGGGCTTTCGCCGCAGTCCCAGTGGAGACAAATTTCTAGTAGGTTGGAAGCCGCAAGCGATCAGCGATCAAAAATCCCGTGCCGTGGCTTTGGAACTTTATGTGAACGGTAAATTGCTGCGACGATCGAAACCTGAACGAACAACGACAGTCAATGTCAAAGGCATTCCGCCTGGAAAATGGCCACTTCGGCTGACGCTTGTTTCCGGTGGCCCGCTTCGGTCGCGCGCTGTTCACACTGATTGGATTGAATTTGGAAATTCGCCTTCCGTTCCATTTGCGATCCCCGATGGGAATCGCGTCCGAATTTCAAGTGCGCAATCGACAAGCATCAGATTAATGCACCACAATGAAATGGTGGGCGAAGTCGAAGGTAATGATGGCACAATCACCATCGATGCTAAGAAATGGGGAAGTGGCCCCGTCCGGGTTCGACCGGTCGCGGTGGTCGATGGAAAAGAAGTCTTTGGCAAACACGTTGTCGTGAATGTGCCTTAACTTAGTTATTCACTCGAATTATCCGATGGACCGTTATGCCTAATCCCAACTCTGAATTCGGTGTTCCTGTTCCTACGGATTCGTCCACCGTGAATTTGACTACAATGGACACATCAGCAAGGAAACCGTCAAAGAAGTCTGCGAAGAAACCCAAGCGTCAAAAGTACCGGGCTCCGAGAAGCTGGCCAGCAAGAATCCTGATCAGCGTGATGCGGTTGGTATTTTTCGGGTACATCGCAGTTGTCTGTGCCTTGGTTTTTGTCGAGGAACGGTTGGTCTATCCAGCTGCCTACCGTCATGACACTTCTGGCATCATCGTTTCGCAGCCAAGTGATCCAATCCAGACCATTTCCATTAACTCCACCGGCGCGGGAACGTTACCTACACGTTTGCTTGATCGTCCTGGTTCTAAAAACGTCGTTTTGTACTTTCACGGCAATGGATCGAAGGCAAAATGGTTAGATCAGACTTTGCAAGATCTTTCCGATGACTTTTCTGCCAGCGTAATGGCCGCCGAGTACCGTGGCTATGAAGACGATGCCAAGCCGAGTGAAAAGGGAGTGATCGATGATTGCTTGGCGGCGCGAGATTACCTTTGTGATCGATACAAAATTGATTCCAACGAAGTCATTTTGTACGGTCGTTCGCTCGGTGGTGGATGCGCCGTAGCGGTCGCTTCGCGCGGAGGCGCGAAGGCGTTGATTTTAGAAAGAACGTTCGACCAAGCGTTTAGCGTCGCGGCGAATCGTTTCTGGATGTTTCCGGTAGCGTTACTGATGCGAAATCGGTTTGATTCATTGGCAAGGATGACCGTCTACGATGGACCTTTGTTGCAAATCCATGGCGATGCGGATGTCGTGATCCCGATCGAGCACGCCCAGCGTCTGTTCGCCTCCGCAGGCTGCACACCGAAAGAATTTCTATCGGTTGCAAAGATCGGCCATAACGACAAGTTACCGAAGGACGTCAGGCAACAGATCGCACGATGGGTGCAATCGATCGGGAAGTAAACGCAAGCGAGCCCTGCCGATCGCAGGGCACTTAACGCGCGTATTTCAATATGCTGCGTTACACGTAACGGTGCAACATCGACGCGGGGTAGCCATCATAAAAACGGCGGATCCAATGTCGGCCGTTCCACTGCGGCATGTGTCGCTGCCATCCCTGTCGTTCCAAAAGACGATCGCTAATCTTTCCATTGGAAACGTGAGCCACGATTGCCTGGGAGCCTCGGATTCTTGCGATTTCGTTCAGAAGATGAATCGCAGCGATGAACGAACGGTAACCGGCTCTTTTGCCGCTGCGGATGTAGTCGAGTGTCAAAAACGCGGGCATACCGATCGGTTGATGGTAGTCCAGCCAAACCAAATCATCATCGGTTCGACCATACTTCATCTGCCACCAAACTTGAGCCATCGATGCACTGCCACACATCAACCGGTGTTCGACACGAATCAATTTGCCGTCCTGAACGATGATGCGCCCGCAACGCCAACGTCGCAAATGATCGTGGGAAGATTCAATATCGGTTATGTGTGAAAGGCAAAGCATTGAAAAGCCTACCACCCAAACCAAGAAACGACGCACGACGACCCGTGATATCATGCATCGAACGTTCAAAGCAAACGCATGCGAAAGACATCGGTAACGATTAGTCGGGTTACAGGGGGAAATCTTCCTCTGCTGCTCCCTCGGCGTACAGCGGCATGTGCCGATAGTACACTTCCAAAATCATCGCTGCGAACGCCGTGCTTGCTAGGCGGCCACCCTCTAACGGTCCCCGGTGTGACTTGCTGTTGGGAAAGAACCAACTGCCCTTGTCGCCAGAACCCTGGGCTTGTGTTTCCACAAGCCAATCACGCAACACGACATTGAACTTGTCCCAATGGATTCCGCCAAAATGCCTTAGCACCTGTGCTGCGTAATAGTTGTAATAAATATCGCGTTTGTCGACGCCGATCTTGGACAGATGCTCAACACCTTTAACGATGCCAGGGTGTGTCTTATCCCAACCGGTGTACATCCGACACAACAATCCGACTGCGACGCATCCAGGCCGATTAGTTGCGTTTTTGATGCGGCTGCGATACCCATAAATGTCGCCTTCGTCGGACCCCACTTTATCCAAGAACAAAACAGAACCCTGCACCGATTGAAGTGGCACTTGCAGATGGCCCATGTGCGCACTTTTTAGCGCCATCACTTGCCATCCCGTCACCGACGTATCGCCGCCATCGCGTTGGCGTGGTTGATAGTACCATCCACCATCGGAACACTGGGCCATCGCAACAAAGTTCACAGCTGCCTGCGCCGGGACCAGTAACTCGGGATCCTCCGTCATCGCGTAGGC
>CAYVAN010000192.1:8015-8788 GCA_964449225.1 uncultured Rhodopirellula sp. | reverse complement strand
GGTTGGCTATCTGTTGGTTCTTGGGTTCGTTCGGTTTTCGGGCCGGGCACTTGTGACGACCGGTGCACGTGATTTAGCGGCTCTTGGGATCGCCGTGATGGGGTTGATTGCGATCGGTCCGGCGGAATTGTTTTTTCCCGCAACCGCCGCGATCGTTTTTGGAAGTATTGTTTGGCTGGCATTGATTGCGTTTTATGGATTAACGCTTTCGCTGATTTGTTTGACCGCCACGCCAAAACTTGTCGTTTATGGACGGACGGCAAAAGAAACCTATTCGGGACTTTTGCGTGCGGCGCAGCGAATGGATCCCGAAGCGATTGGCGATTCAGAATCGATGCAGGTCCAGATGCCAACATTGCAGGTTCATTTGCGAATCGAATCGATTGGCGGTATCGATCATTGCCGGATACTTTCGTTCCAGCCGATTGTTTCCGTGAAATTTTGGAACACGCTGCTGGGAAATCTTCGTGGCGAACTCAGTGATCTTCCAGATTCGTCGCGGCGTCGCGGATTGGGAATGTTAGTGTTCGCGATGCTGATGGGTGGTGTGTTGTGTTGGCACAGCTTCAGCAATCAAGCGAGGCTTGCCCAGGGCTTCCGTGAATGGTTTTGGCGATAAAGACGTCACGGGCATCGAAAGCATTTCCATGTTTGTTAGAGGCCTACTGCCGCGTCAGGCGTAAGTTTTAGGGTAGTGGGTTTTTTTTTATTTAAAGGAAGACCAGGGAGATTTAAAAAATACAAAACTGCCCACCCCCACAATTTGGTGTTGG
>CAYVAN010000192.1:0-8005 GCA_964449225.1 uncultured Rhodopirellula sp. | reverse complement strand
TTTTTTTTTTTTTTGTTTTTTTTTTATTTTAAACCATCCTCACCCACCATAATATAAAACAAGATCCACTACTGCCAACCCGAACTTTTGGCTTTGGAAGACTACGACATTGATTCGCAAAATGCGCTAATCGTCGTTGCCCCGGGTTAGGTGACCGGACCGGTTGATCGCAAGCACCAACCACATCATCACCGCGATGCTGCCCGCAATTCCAAGCAACCCAATCAGGCTAAGGTCTTTCATCGCTAGGATTGACGGTTCAGTGAACAAAAGGGGTGGGACTTTCATTGCCAACAATAGCGACGAACCCAAGAACACGGCGCTGGCGATCAGTCCCAGAACGATTCGGTTGATCGATGGACCAAGGCTTTGGTGTTCCAGCGACACGCGTACTTCCCCACGCCGGACTTGTTGGACTAGCGAAATCAATTCGTCCGGGGCGGTTTCAAGAAAGTTCTCTGCTTCGAGGTAAATTCGTCTGGCTTGGCGTATTCGGCGTCGCGGACTCAGACGCCTGGCGACTGATTTGCGGACGAACGACTTGACGACGTCAAGCGAATCAAACCCCGCGCCTAATTCTCGCAGCGTTCCTTCCAGTGAAATCAGCATCTTTAGCAGCAGCGCCGACTGGTTGGGCAGTTTGATTGCGTGCCGGTGCAGGATTTCGCTGAGTTCATTCAAGGCCCCGGTCAGATCGAATTCACCAAGATCTTGGCGACCATACGTCGCAATGAAATCAGCGACATCGACCGCCAACCCGGATTCATCCAACGATGCCGGCGCTTCCCCGATTCGTCGAATCAAACGGGTCAATCGATTCTGGTCACCCGACGCGATCGCGACCAACATTTCTTCGATCGTCTCACGAAGCGTTTCGTCGATCCGGCCGACCATTCCAAAATCAAGAATGCCTAGCGAGCCATCTTCGAGGACAATCAAGTTGCCAAGGTGAGGATCGGCATGAAAGAGAGCTTCGTCAAAGATCATTGCCAAATAAACGCCCGCGATCGTTTCGCACAGCGAATCGCAGACTTGTTTTGCGGTCAGGACGTTTTCGGCCCCTTTGACTTTGGTGATCGAGATCGCGTGGTCGGAATTCGGGTTGTTTTTCTTGGCAATAAAATCGGCCAACGTCGTGCCAACCAATTCATCCATCACTAGCACTCGCTTGGTGCAGTATTCTTTGTGCGGTTTGGGAATCCTGACCGACGCGTTGGTTTTCCGAACGATCTCGGCAAAAATGTCTAGGTTCTGCCGTTCGCGGCTGAAGTCTAGTTCTCGCGTGATCATCGGCGCGAACTGACGGACCATTTCAACAGGACGCCAATTGGACAAGCCTTCGACTCGTTGGGCCAGCTGAGCCAGCCCACCAAGGACATCGATATCCTGCCTGATGATCTTTTCGATGTTTTGCCGTTGGACCTTGATGACCACTCGGGATCCGTCACCAAGTACGGCGCGATGGACTTGGCCGATTGATGCGGTCGCCAGGGGAACAGGATCGATCGAGATAAAGAACTTTTTGTAATCGTCGCCCAGTTCTTCGCGCAGCGTTGCGCGAACCTGTTCGATCGCATCGGGCCGCACGTTCGCTCGCAAGCGTTTCAGTTCTTCGCCAAGTTTTGGTCCGACCAAATCGGGACGCGCCGCTAAAATTTGTCCCAGCTTGATGAACGTCGGGCCTAAATCCGTCAAAGCCATACGAACGCGTTGTTCGCGAGTGTAGTTCGACAGCGGAACTCCGCGCGGATCTTTCAAAGCATCGCGAAACGGCAATCGGAAACTCGATAGCCAATCGGCCAGCCCGTAACGGCGCAGGACCGTCAAGATCTCTCGCCATCGCTTGAGATTTCGGTACAGTTGGGGAATTGCCGTGATTTTCATGAATCAAATTCGGTGCTCGAAAGGGTCACCCGTATTGTGATCGGTTTTGTAGACTCATTCTCACTTTCGAGCATTTTCTTTTGGTTTGGTTTGAGCCCTTGATCGCCACCATCGTCCTGATGGTGGTTTCCGTTACGATCGCGACGATTATCGGGGTTCCGACGGCCTGGGCCTGCACCTTATTGCGGGAATCCGACGAACGGTCGCGGAAGATCGCCAATGCGACGGTTGGCATTTTCGGTGTCGTTGTCTTGGTGCCTTTGGTATTGCACGGCGCGGCCTGGGAGGCAACGGCGGGTAAATTTGGGCTAACCATGCTGACTCAGGCCGGCGCTAGCGTGACGGCATCGGACAGCTACGTTTTCTTCACCGGTCTATTTGCAACCGCCTGGATCCATGGGGTCTATGGATCCGCGATCGTAACGTTGGCCACGCTTTATGGTGTCAATCGGATGCCGCGATCGTTGATTGATCAATCGCGTTTAGACGCTGGACCGATCGCGCGGTGGTGGCGGATTCGTTTGTGGGTCGCCAAACCTTGGTGGGTCATCGCAATGATGGCTGTTGCCGGGATCGCCGCGACTGAAATGACGATCGCAGATTTGTACGGGTATCGAACGATCGCTGACCAGTTTTATTTGAATTACGCACTTCGGCCCACATTGTCGGCCGTTGCTTGGACAACGGTGGTGCCATTGCTGGTCGCCGCAACGCTAATTTTTCAGTGGCTGGGATCTTGTCGCGATCAAACGTTCGCCAGTGATAGTGATTCCAAGTGGGTGTTCGACGCGGAAACTGAAAACGTCAGGCCGTTGATTCTGTTCGGTGCAATTGCGATCGGCTTTTTCGCGATTTTGGTGACTGCCGTTGTTCCAATCACTGGATTGATCAGCAACCTTGGCCGCGATGTCAATCAGGTCGATGGTCAACTCAATGCAACTTGGTCGTTGGGCTTAGCGGCGGATCGGGCGATTAAAGCGGCAAGTCTTTTTGAATCAGAGTACCGCTGGACGGCTTTGATTTCAGTCGTCACCAGCATCCTGTCGGTCGCAATTGCTTGGCCGCTTGCGTCGATCGGAAGATGCCGAGACCGCGTTGGCAGAGTAATCGACGTTGCAACGATTGGCATGGTTTGCGTTCCAGGCCCCATCGTCGGGCTGTCGGTTGTATCGATTTTTCAATCAAAGATTCCGGGCTTCGAGTTTCTATATCAGCAGACGATTTTGCCAACATCGATCTGTATGTTGATGCGAGGTGTTCCGATCAGTTACTGGATCATTCGCAGTGGCTACAACGCCGTCGCGTCACAGACGTTGGATTTGGCTAGGTTAGACGTGGGACCGATTCGTCAATTCTGGTTGGTGGAGCGTCCGTTGGTTTTTCGCAGTTTGATGGCCGCGTTATTGGTATCAGCCGTGGTGACGTCCGGTGACTTGCCCGCGTCGTTGCCGGTGATTCCGGCGGGCGTCACGACGGTTCCGGTTCGTTTGTTTGGATTGCTGCACAGTGGAGCCAGGTACCAGGAAGCGGCACTTGTATTTTGGTACGTGATCGCGATCGTGTTTGTTTCTGGTTTGTTACGATTGGTGTACACTAGTGACAGGGGTTGAATGAGTTTCGTTTACCGCATCAGGTTGTCCTCTATGCCACGGCTGGTCTCTTTAAACAATGCGCGGTTCAGCATGGGATCTTTGACAAGATCCACTGCGGTTCAGACACTGTTTTTGATCTCTCTTATCGGCATTCGCGTTCTTGCGATTGCCTGCCTAGTGAGCAGCGTCCCGTGTTGGGCGGATGCAGTCCAATCAGGCCAGTCAAAGCAAACGCTTGCGGTCGAAGAGGTCTCATTCAAAGAAGATGCCGATAAGAAGCCGCGCAAAGTCGTTGGCGAGGTCATGATTGAAGCCCAGGATGGCGGGGTGATGCTGCTGGCTGACGATGGGCAATTGTGGACGCTTCAACCTGAACAGATTGTCGAACGTAAGCCGATCAATGCACCGCTTAAAATTGCGTCGCCATCAGAGTTGCAAGTCCGACTGCTAAAAGAGTTACGCCGCGAATTCAAGCTTGCTAACTTCTCCGTTCATCAAACTCAGCACTATCTGATCGTCTACAACTCTTCCGAAGAATACGCCAAACGCGTCGGTGGGTTGTTTGAATCGCTGTACCGAGCGTTCTTTACGTATTGGGAAAATCAACGCTGGGAACTATCCGAGCCTCGGTTTCCGATGGTTGCCATTGTGTTGCAGGACCACAAATCGTTTTTGGCGTACGGCCAATCTGAAATCGGCGAAGCTGCATCAAACATGATTGGATACTACAACTTGGCATCCAATCGCATGGCGACGTTTAACGTCCCCAATTGGGAACGGAACGTGTCGACGATTATTCACGAAGCCACACACCAACTTGCGTACAATTGCGGCTTGCAGCAGCGTTTCGCCGATAATCCGATGTGGGTTAGCGAAGGATTGGCTACGTTTTTTGAATCGCCCGATATGCGGAACCCCGGCAAATGGCGGGGCGTTGGCCGAGTCAATCGCACTAACCTGGCTCGTTGGCGACGTTACCAGAAAAGTCGACCTTCTGATTCCTTGGCTACGTTGTTGTCGGTCGATGATCGATACCGCGATTCTAGCATGGCATCAGAAGCTTACGGCGAAGGTTGGGCGCTTACCTATTTCTTATTGAAGACAAAACGCAAACAGTACATCAAGTATTTGCGAGACCTTAGCGAAGGAAAGCCGTTGGCGGTGAAATCACCGCGACAACGGATCAAAGATTTTGAGTCCGCGATGGGCGACGAACTACCGACCATCGAACAGAAATTCAGCAAGTTTATGAAACGAGTTCGGTAGCGATTATTCTGGGTTATCGCTAACCCGTCGCTACTGCAAAAATGCGGCGCCCATGGTTGCAACCAGCGGAGCGAGATTCTGGGACGCGTTTTCTAGGTTGCTGGCGCGGCGTCCGCTCAAACCGTGATTTCTTACGCTGGATAGATCGTGTGACAGTCTTTGCCACGCATCGATCAACTGGTCGGCGTCACGTGACAATAGGCGTAGATCGGTTTGATCAAACAATCCGGCGTGCAAACGTTTGGAAGCGTCGTGCAAATCATTGGCGGCCCGCGTGATCGAACGACGATAACTTGATGGCTTTAGATACTGCTCGTAACGCTCGATGTCTGCTTTGAAATACTCAGCTGATCCTTCTAGCGAAGCGGCGACACCCAACAATTCTTCGGCTCGAAGTGGTATCGGTTCGGGCGATTGCAATTGTAGCGAGCGTCGGATTTTTGCGCAGTTCAGATCAATGGTCCCGACCAATCCACTGCTGATCCGACTGATTTCTGCGGTGGTGTCGCGGATTGATAACCACGCACGGTCATATTCGGTAAAGTGTTCGCTTAATTCTGGTAGTGAAGATCCGTCACGAATCGCGTCCAGCAGGTGATCAATTTCATCGTGCATCGTTCGCGTGCCCCGTTCGACGCGTTGACGTGACTTACGATCCAACGACGACAATGTTCGCAGCGTTAATTGGTCCAACAGTTCCGATGTCGCACTTTTCAAGTTTGCAAACCGCGTTGATAATTCTTTCGCGTCCGTCGGTGGTCGCATCCAAAGCAAGGCATACATATCATCGCAGCATTGGGCAATCCGATCGAGCCGTTGGTTGAAGTATGGGTTTCTAAACTCGCTGATCGGAGCACTGTATTGTTGCCAGTGCGACGTAAAGTCACTCAGTCGAGTCGTGATGTCCTCGTATGAGATAACATCGACCTGGTCGGCCGTTCTTAACAATTCTTGGCGTAGCAAACGTCCGTCGTGTGCCCATTGGAGGGCGTCTCGACCGTGCATAGGGGTTGCTTCAAAATCGTCCAGAAGCGATTGCATGTAAGTTGCGGTGACAATCATTTTGTCATGCAAGGCGTGGCGGTCAAATTGTGGCGGCAACCCGATTCGATTCTCCATCGTGGAAATGAATCGATCGCAAGCTCGGACACGCGATTGCATTTGTGTCGACAAGCTGGGAGCCGATCGCAGCGCAAACGAAAGCGAACGCCAGTGGGAATCCAATTCCGAGTAGCATTGGGCGATGGGTTCAAAGTTGGATTGTCCATCGCATGCACGTAGGACTGCCGATGCTTGACTAGATACTTGGAAGATTTTGGGCAACAGCGGTCGTATTCCAGGATGGGAACCTGCATGAGTTTGCAAATCAGAACTTAGAAAACCAAGCTCTTTGGAAAAGCTTGAAAGCGTTTGGGCGAATGCGGCCATTTGCTGGCTGCCGACGCTGATTTGATCAGAGCTGATTTGATTGGCGCGATCAGGTTGCGGATTGGGTCGCCGCGAAGGCTGGCTGCGTTGGCGCTGTTTGGACAGCTGTTTTTGTAACTGCGCCTCCGCAACGGTCCGAAATAGATCCTCGATCAGACTTCCACGCTGCGCCACCGCCGTCATCGTGGGCAAGCCAATCAAGATTACAAAAGCACAAACAAAAATCCGCGTTATGAATCTCATGAAACACCCATCTAGCATGACGGCAAAAATTGACTGACTTTATTCTAACCGATTGCATCGATCGCCGTTGTCAAAACTAGCTGAGTGGCTTCTCGTTGGCGTTTGGGGCGGGTGGTTTGGGTAAGCTGGTGATGGGCGACCTTCACCAGTGTTTTGCCTTTGACCTTCTTTGCAACGGCTATGAAAACAAGTCCGTCAAACCCTTCGGGGGCATTGGGGCCAAGATGTCCTGTAATTGACAGCGCGAGAGTCGCTTCGGGAGTTTGCGACATGGCACCGGCGGCCATTTGATGAGCGACTGGTGCAGAAACCGCGGTAAGCGCTTGCATCGTTTCGCCATCGACGCCAAGCCACGCTTGCTTGGTGGTTTCACGATAGGTGACCGCCGAACCACAAAACACCTCCGAGACACCGGGGATCTGTGTCATTTCAAAAGCCACCATCCCTCCGGTGCAACTTTCTGCAAAGACAATCCTTTGATTGGATTGTTTGAGGGCATCGAACAGGTTTGTTGCTTCTTGCATTGAAAGTTTCGGTCGATGGTGGGGGATCGGATTCGAATTCTGGTTCGAATGTTTTATCCAATTTCGCCACGATCGCCCGTGGCGGCGGCGGCGATGTCGGCGGCGAAGCATTCGATCAACGTCGATTGGTTGGCACTTCGATCGATTTCGCGAAGCGCCCGCAGACTTCGGTCCAGACGATTTAGCGTTTGGCAGTTGGTGATGCCCTGGTTCGCTTCTTGTCGCATTTTGGATCGATAGTGTTGGACACAGATTGCAAAGACATCTCGCATGGCAGATCGACGCTTGCTCGCTTCCTTGCCAGCACCTTCGACATACTTGCTAACCAATCGTGACAGAGAAATTGGGTCGGGGTGTTCTGCTGCTAATTGATTCGTGACTGCGGTTCGAAGTTCGTTTCCATCGCCAGCAAGCAACCGTGCCGCAGCGGTAATGTCGCCGCCGGACACATCCATGGCGGCGGCGATCGCTTCATCATCGGCGGTGACTTCGTGTTCTCGACGGAGCAATTCTGCGGCGTCTTGGTTCGACAACGGTCCCAGACGCAGAATCTGGCAGCGTGATCGAATCGTTGGAAGTTGCTTTTGTTCGCTGGTGCCTATCAAAATCACGATCGCGCCCGATGGTGGTTCTTCCAGGGTTTTAAGTAAGCAGTTTGCGCCTTCTTCGTTTAGGAAGTCAGCGTCTTCTAGGATGGCGACTTTCCGTTCGCTTTGCATGGGGCGCAATCGGATGTCGCGACAGAATCCTTCTTGCATGCGTGCATCGGGTGGGCCAATCAGCATTTCCAGCGGAATCAATGATTTGTTTGCTGGTTTTGCAACACGAATTAAGTCCGGGTGCGAACCTGCGACAACTTGTTGGCAGGATTCGCAAACGCCGCACGGTTTCATGTCGGCCATGTTGCTGCGGGAACAAAGGATCGTCCGTGCCAGCAGGTTGGCAACCGTTCGCTTTCCGATCCCTGGCGATCCGACAATCAGAAAGCTGCCGCCGAGTCTGCCGCTGCGCATCGCGGACGAAAACCATCGCTCGATTTTTTCGTGGCCGATCAGGTTGGACCAATCG